>NZ_JBNQTI010000071.1:0-40321 GCF_050325825.1 Kitasatospora sp. LaBMicrA B282 | reverse complement strand
CGCAGCTGGCGGCCCTCGGACTGCTGCGGATCGCTGTCGACACCCTGGCGCAGCGCACTCGCCCTACCGAGGCCTGGGAGCAGCGGGCGGGCGGGTTTCTTCGGGCGTGGTCGGTGGGCGCGTAGGCGTCGGCGCGGTCGTCGTCCAGCACGGCGAGCGGGTGCGCGTCGCCGCCGGCCGGCTCGGCGCACGGGCCGAGCGCGGCCCGGGCCCGGCGCAGGTCGGAGTACTGGTGGTGGGCGGTGCGCAGGGTCAGCCCGCCGGCCGTCACCAGCAGGGTGCCGGCCAGTGCGGCGAGCACCATGGCGACCGGCGAGACGTCGTCCAGCCAGGGCAGCGAGAGGTGGCCGAGGGCGGCGACGAACGGGATCCGCAGCAGCCCGCCGAGCAGCAGCAGGCCGAGCGAGGCGCCGGTGGCCCCGGCCAGCAGCACGCCGGTGGCGCCGAGCACCCAGGCCGCGGCGCGCGGCGGCAGGGCGTCGGCCAGCCGGCGGGCGGCGGGGGCGGCGAGGAAGGGGGCCAGGAACGGGACCCAGACCAGCAGGATCACCGGGCACCCCCGTCGAGGCCGGTGGCCGGGGCGGCCCCGTGCGACCCGTCGCCGAGCAGCTCGCGCAGCAGCCGTTCGTCGTCGTCGGAGAGGTCGGAGACGAACCGGGCGAGCACGGTGGAACGGTCCTGCTCGCGGTCCAGCTCGGTGCGCATCCGGCGGGCGGCCAGGCCGGCCGGGTCCTGCACGGTGGGGGTGTAGGCGTAGGCGCGGCCGGCCCGGGTGCGCTCGACGGTGCCCTTGTCGTGCAGCCGGGCCAGGATCGTGGCGATCGTGGTGCGGGCCAGCTCGCCGCCGAGGGCCAGCTGGACGTCCTGCGGGGTGAGCGGCTGTTCGGCGGCCCAGAGGGCGGCGAGCACCTGCGCTTCGAGTTCCCCGGACGGGCGGCGCGTGGCGGGCACTTCGGGCATGTCGACGTGGCCTCCAGTCGTCGTCTACAGTCATGTAGACCGTCTACGCCACTGTAGACGGTCAGTCTCGCACGCGTATCCCATCGGTACGAGTACCCCATCAGTATGAGAGGTCCGCCGCACGTGCCCTTCGCCTCCTCCCTGCTAGCGGTCAACGTCCTGGACGCCTCCTCGCTGCTGGCCGCCTTCGGTGCGCTCGGCATCGCCGCGGTGCTGTTCGCGGAGACCGGCCTGCTGGTCGGCTTCTTCCTGCCCGGTGACTCGCTGCTCTTCACCGCCGGCCTGCTGTGCGTCTCCGGCAGCCACTCCGGCCCGCACCTGGTGCTCTGGCAGGTGCTGATCGCCTCGCTGGTGGGCGCGCTGGCCGGGGCCCAGGTCGGCTACCTGATCGGCCGCCGCGGGGGGCGCGCGCTGCTCGCCCGCACCCGGCGCAAGGCGCTGGTCAAGGGCGTGGCCCGGGCCGAGGAGCTGCTCGCCCAGTACGGCTACGGCAAGGCGATCGTGCTGGCCCGGTTCATCCCGGTGGTGCGCACCGTGCTCAACCCGCTGGCCGGCGTGCTGGAGGTGCCGGTTCGCACCTTCACGCTCTGGCAGGTGGTCGGCGGCACGGTCTGGAGCATCGGCGTGGTGCTGGCGGGTTACGCCCTGGGTTCGTCCGTTCCCAACATCGACAACTACCTGTTGCCCATTATTGGTCTGGTAGTAGTTGTCTCCGTGATCCCGATTGCTCTCGAATTGCTCCGCGCCCGTCGTGAGGCGCGCCACACCGCCGCCGGCTCCCAGGACGGGGGTGAGTCGCGATGACCACGACCCCCCAGGTCGGGGCCCTGCTCGCGCACCGGCTGCTCGCCTACGACGGCAGCAGGATCGACGGTGGCCTCTACACCACCGTGACCCGCTGGGCGCAGGACGCGCCGCACTGGCTGGACCAGGTGATCAAGGTCTGGTCGAACTTCGGCCTCGGCCTGTTCGCCGTCTTCATGATCTGGGGCTGGCTGAAGGCCCGCCGGGCGGACTCGGTGGTGATGGCCCGGGTGCTCGCCTCGCCGCTGATCGTGGTCGCCGTCTACGCGGTGAACTCGGTGCTGAAGGGCATGGTCCAGGAGGTCCGGCCGTGCCAGCAGCTGCCGGCCACGGTGACCGTCGACGCCTGCCCCGGCGTCGGTGACTGGTCCTTCCCCAGCAACCACTCGGTGATCGCCTTCTCGGCGGCCGTCGCGCTGCTGCTCGCCTACCGCAAGCTCGGCGCGGTCGCGCTGGTGGCCGCGGCGCTGATGGCCGCCTCCCGGGTGTGGATCGGCGTGCACTACCCGCACGACGTGCTGGTGGGCTCGCTGATCGGCATCGTGGTCGGGCTGCCGCTGGCGGTGCTGGCCGGCAAGGCGGCGCCGCTGGTGGACCGGCTGCGCGGCGGGGCGCTGGGCGCGGCGCTCGGCAGCGGCTGACCGTAGAACGCACATCGACCGTGCCGGAGCCGGGTCCCACCCTCGTGGGGCCCGGCTCCTGGCGTACCCGGGGGGTGGCGAACGGGGCCGGTGATCGCCAGGGGGCGGCGCCACCCCTGGCCCTTTCGGCGGGTGATCGTCGGGCCCTTGTGCGGCGCTTCCGGCAGGAGCAGCATGAGATCCCCGGGCCGGCGCCCAGCGGCCGGCCCGCCACCGTCGGTCGAAGGGACGCACATGCCGTACCGGCTCGACATCATCCAGGGCGACTGGCCCGCCGAGGAGCTGCGCAAGGGCGTGGAGGGCCTGCTGGCCGAGTCCATGGTGCTGACCCTCGCCACCGCGGGGCCGGACCACGGGCCGCACGCCAACCTCGCGTTCTACGCGTTCGACGAGGACCTGGTGCTGTACTTCGTCAGCGAGCGCTCCACCCGGCACAGCCTGCACCTGTCGGAGCAGGCCAGGGCCGCCGCCACGGTCTTCCTGCCGCCGCCGGTCTTCGGCGAGCAGCTGCGCGGGCTGCAGCTGACCGGGCGGGCGGGGGAGGCCTGGGGGCAGCACGCCGAGGCGGCGCTGACGGCGTACCAGGGGCGGTACCCGGCCTTCGCCCAGGACCCCGAGGTGCGCGAGCAGTACCTGAACGGGGGCGGGGCGGCGGCGCTGTACCGGTTCCAGGTGGAGGAGCTGACCGCGGTGGACGAACCGCACTTCGGGCGGCGCAACTACCTGCGGGCCGGGGTGCTGCGGGAGCCCGCGCCGTAGCGGGCCGGTCTGGACCGCCGGGTGGGTTACTGCGAGGTTGGCTGTACAACTTAGGGATTATTGGCATGCTGGACGCTGCCCGGACACCTGATGGTCATCTGGGTCACGCAGTCTCGTCGCCGTGCGAGTGATCGCCCCGGGGAGCGGGCTCGGCCCGATCCCGCCCCCCGGCGATCACCGTGCCCACCCGTGCCCGACCAGTAAGGACGCAGCCATGACCGACAGCACCCCGCACGACGAGATCACCCTGGTCGTGCTCGACATGGCCGGCACCACGGTCGCCGACGACGGCCTGGTCGAGCAGGCCTTCCAGGCCGCCGCCGCCGAGCTCGGCGTGGTGCCCGGCAGCGAGCAGCACCAGGAGATGCTCGCGCACGTCCGGGCCACCATGGGCGAGTCCAAGATCTCCGTCTTCCGCCACCTGTTCGGCGACGAGGCCAAGGCCCAGCAGGCCAACACCGCCTTCGAGCGGGCGTACCACGACCTGGTCGACGCCGGTCACTGCGCCGCGCTGCCCGGCGCCGCCGAGGCGATCGCCGAGCTGCGCGCCCAGGGCCGCAAGGTCGTCCTCACCACCGGCTTCTCCCGGGCCACCCAGGACCGGATCCTGGCCGCGCTCGGCTGGCAGGAGATCGCCGACCTGACCCTCTGCCCGGCCGACGCCGGCCGCGGCCGCCCCTTCCCGGACATGCCGCTCACCGCGCTGCTGCGCACCGGCACCGACTCGGTCAAGCAGATCGCGGTGGTCGGCGACACCGGCTACGACATGCTCACCGGCACCCGGTCCGGCGCCAGCGTGGTGGCGGGCGTGCTGACCGGCGCCCACGACGCCGAGCGGCTGACCGCGGACGGTGCCACCCACGTGCTCGGCTCGATCGCCGAGCTGCCGGGCCTGCTGGCCGGCCGCTGAGCCTTCGGGGGCGGGGGTCGGGGCCGGGGGTCGCGGGCCGAGGGCCGGGGGTCGCCCCGGCCCTCGGCCGTTCGGGTTCCAGGGTGAGCGGCCCGGACCTGCGGCGATGGTCGACGTGACGGGCTGCGCAATCGGGGTGACAGTGCGTCCACTCTGTGCCACGATGCTCAGCGCAGTCGACGCTCTGTCGCATCGGGGGACGAATCCATGCTCAACAGCCATGCCGCACCCATGCCCGGATGGTCCGGGGGTGACGGGAACGACGCCTACCTGGACAAGACGCTGCGCCACGAGCCGGTCGAGGTGGCGCTCGACGACCGGGTCTCCGGCCGGACGGTGTTCCAGCTCTGGGCCCGGGCCGCGCTCTTCTCCTGGCTCGCGCTGCTGCTCCAACTGCCGTTCCTGATCATGTCGCTGGCCAGTGACTCCGGCGGCAGGGAGTACGGCGGCCCCTACGGCCAAGGCCCCAGCGGCTCCTCGTTCGGCGGCTTCGCGGCGGTGGTCACCTTCGACGTGCCGCTGATCTTCCTGGCGGTGCTGCTCGGCACCAAGCTCACCGAGCCGATCGGCGAGTGGCGGGTGCTGCTGGGCAACCGCACCGAGGCCGACGTGCAGTCGACCTACCACAAGATCTGCGGCGTGCTGGTCCGCCGGGGCTACCCGCTCGGAGTCAACTACCGCCGCCTGGAGACCGGTTACGGATCGCAGCAGGCCAACAGCCGGCTCTCGCTGACCAACGGCGACTGCGAGGCGGTCATCTCGGTCTTCCGGTACGGCGACAGCCTCTACCTGGGCTGGCAGATGTGGCGGACCCGGCGCGGTTGGCGGCTGATCGGCCGGTTCCTCGGCGACGCCTTCGGCAGCGTGGTGGGCCGCTCCGACCTGGCCTGGGCGATGCTGCGCACCGAGAACGTGCGGGCGATGCGCGAGGCGGTGCACGCGATCTGCCGCGAGGGCCTGGTCACGGCGATCGAGCGCGAGGAGGTGCCCGAGTCCTTCGGCTTCGGCGCCGGACGCGCGCCGCAGCTGGAGCACCGGCCGACGGCACCGACGCCGGTGCCGGCCCCGGGCACGCCGCTGGAGCGGGCCACCGCCGCGCCGTCGCAGGCTCCCGTGCCGTCGCAGGTCCGGTCGCCGCTGCCGCAACCGCCGAGCGGGCCGCCCGCCGCGGGCGGCTCGTGGTCGGGCGGCGAGCCGACCGGGTGACCGCGCCGGCCACCACCGGGGTGCTCGAACACCGCGCGGAGAACGGGAGTTGGGCCTGGGCCGGACTGCGGGTGGCGCCGGCCCGGGCGCTGCACGCGCACCGCGGCTACGGCGACGTCCCCGAGGAGCAGCGCCGGGCCCAGGCCGTGGGCGCCGAGCTCGCCTGGCTGGCCGGCCTCTGCCGGCCGGGCGCGGCGAGCCGGTTCGAGCTGCGCTGCACGAACGAGCCGGCCACCGGGCTGCTGCGGTGCGTGCTGCTCGGGCAGACGGTCTCCGGTGCACCCGCGGACGCCCCCGCGGCGGCGCTCGAACTGCGCCACCGGCTGGGGCAGTTGCCGCCGCACGTGGTCGGGCGGGAGATCCTCGACCCGGAGCAGCTGCGGGCCGAACTGCTCGGGGTGGGCGAGCCGGCGGACCGGGTGGAGCTGGTCGAGCTGCGCAAGCGGCTGACCGCCCACCCGCTCGGCCGCACCGACACCGACCGCAGCCACGCCGTGCTCGGCGCCGCGCTGGCCGGGCCGGGGGCCGACTGGGAGCCGTTCTGGGCCCGGCTCGCCGCCCGGCCGGTGCGCACGCTGCTCTCGGTCGCCCTGGAACCGGTGCTGCTGCACCCGGCCGAGCTGGCCGAACTGGACGGCTACGCCCGGGAGTACCGCCGGCTGGCCACGCCCGGGCAGACGGCCGGGGTCTGGCGGCTGACCCGGCCGGGGGACCCGGCGGCACAGGCGGCCGCCGAGCAGCTCACGGCGGTGCTGCGGGCGGCGGCGCAGCCCGGGTACCGGCTGCGGGTCACGCTGGCGAGCGAGCCCGCGGGTGAAGCGGCGGGTACCGCGATGGGCGGGCCCGGCAGCGGCCTTGTGGAGCTGGCGCACCTGCTGGCCGGGCTGGTCGGTGGACCCGGGGCGGCCCTGGCGGTGCTGCCGGTGCCGCCCGCCGACCGGGCGGCCGCGCTGGCCAACCTGACCGGTCTCAACCTGGCTCCGCTGCCGCTGAGTTACCCGCAGGGGCTGCCGCCGGGCCACTACGGCTGGGTGGAGGAGACGCTGAGCGGCCTGGGCACGGTCGGCGAGGCGGCGGCGCTGCTGCGGCTGCCGTACCAGGTGCTGAGCCACCGGCCGCTCTTCGACGACCGGTTCCTCGCCGCGCCGCCCGCCGACGCCCCACCGGCTGCCGCGCCCCCGCCCGCCACCGACGTGCCACAGTTCTGACCCCGCTGACCCGTTGACCCGTTGACCCGTTGACCCCCAGCCCCCTGGAGACCCGGATGACCGACTTCCTGATCGCATTCGACGGCGACCCCGACGAGGTCGACACCGACGCCCGTGACCTGCGCGACTTCCTCAGCCAGGACGGCGAGCTGCGCGGCCGGATCGCCAACCGCATGGTCCCGCCGGCCCCCGGCGAGCAGGGCGGGGTGGCCGACGCCGTGCACTACGCCACCGAGCTGGGCCCGCTGGTGCTGCAGCCGCTCGGGCTCTGGCTGGCGGCCCGGCTGCGCAAGGGCAAGGTGAAGCTCACCCTGCACCGCCCGGACGGCGCCGAACTGAAGATCAGCACCGAGGGCGTCGGCGACGCCCAGGCCCTGCTGGACCGGGTGGAGCACTTCCTCGACCCCGACGAGGCCGGCGAGGCGGGCGAGGCGCTCGAGGCGTAGGGCGAGTCCCGGTGTCCTGGCCCGCCCAGCTGCCCGATCCGGCCAGGTCCCGGGTGGTGCTGGTCTCGGTCGGCGACTTCCACGCCCCCGGGCTGGACGCGCTGCCGCAGGCCCACCCCGCCGTGGACGAGCTGGCCGACGCCCTGGCCGGGCCGAACGGCGTGCTGCGCTGGGAGCAACTGGTCCGGATCGCCGACCCGCGGACCCCGGGCGAGGTGCTCGGCCCGCTGGCGGCCGCCGCCGAAGCCGCCGAGGAACTGCTGCTCTTCTACTACGTCGGGCACGGGGTGCTCGACGAGACCCGGCGGCTGCACTTCGCGCTGCCGGACACCGACGAGGGCCGGGTGCCGAGCACGGCGCTGCCGGCCGCCGCGGTGCTGGAGCTGCTCGGCGGCCCGGCGAGCCGGGCCCGGCACCGGGTGGCCTGGCTGGACTGCTGCTTCGCCGGGCTGGCCCTCGACCTGCCCGGCGCCGGCGACGTCAACCTGCTGACCGCCGCCGACCGGACCCGCAAGGCGCTGGCCCCGCCCGACGGCCGGACCACCGCCTTCGCCGGGGCGTTGGTCGAGCTGCTGCGCGAGGGCGTGCCGGACGGGCCGCCGCACCTGGAGCTGCCGCTGATCCACCGCCGGGTCGAGGTGACGCTCGGCCGGGTGCCGGACGGCATGCCGAAGCGCACCCTGCCGCCCAATCCCTGCCACCGCACCACCCACACCGGCGCCGACCTGGCGCTGGCCGTCAACCCGGCGCACGGCACCGCGCGGACCCGGGCCGGGCTGATCGCCCGCAGCCGGTTCGCGGTCCGGGTGGCGCTGGCCGCCCGCCCCGGCCGCCCGGCCCAGGCCGTCGCGCTGTTCGCGGAGATCCTGCGGGACGCCGAGGCGGTGCTGGGCCCGGCCGACCCGGACACCGTGCGCGTCCGCGAGGCCCTGGACTGGGCCCGGCAGCGGCTGGGCTGACGGCCGCGGCGGGGGCCCACCCCGCCCAGGTCCGCTAGGGTTTCGAAGATCGAATCGTGGTGGGCGCACGCCTGTAGGGGGAGATGAACCGTGGCCGGCTCGTACCAGGTGGATCCGAACGCGTTGGCCAACACGGCGAAGGGCATCAACGATGCGATCGCCGAGCTGAAGAAGTTGGGCATCGACGAGGCCGCCGAGCAGGGCCGGGGCTTCTCCGGCCTGGAGCTGACGGGCATGCAGGTGGGCAACGAGGGCCTGCGGTCGGCGTTCAGTGACTTCTGCGAGCGGTGGAGCTGGGGCGTGCGCACGCTGGTGCACGACGGCACCGAGATCGCCACCCGGCTGGGTCTGTCCGCGGGTAAGTACTACGACCAGGAGCAGTACGCCTCGGGCGTGCTCAAGGACGTGGTCAACGCGGCGATCGGCAACCCGGACCTCACCCAGGACCAGGTGGAGAGCCAGTCCTGGAGCCAGGTCTGGGGCGACAACCCGTACACCCAGGTCGAGAACGCCGACTACTCCAAGGCCTCGTTCGACAAGGCCGCCGCCGACTCGAGGGCGACCTGGAAGGCGGAGGGCAAGGACGTGGTGGACAACATGCCGCTGCCCGGCTTCCCGATGGTCGCCAAGTCGGTCGAGCAGCAGCTCGCGGGCAAGGGCTGACACACGCGTACGCCCGATGGCGGGTGCTCCCCCGTGGAGCACCCGCCATCGGGCGTACGCGTACCGGCCGGGCTCAGTGACTGGCCCGCAGGTTGAGCAGGACCACGCCCACGATGATCAGCGCGATCCCGAGCAGCTGCGGCTTGCCCAGGTGCTCCCCGAAGGCGACCACGCCGATCGCGGCGACGGCCGCCGTCCCCGCACCCGACCAGACGGCGTACGCCACCGAGACCGGTATGTGCTTCAGCGCCTGGCCGAGCAGCGCGAAGGAGAGCACGTAACCGATGCCCACCCCCACGCTCGGCCACAGCCGGCTGAACCCGTCGGTGAGCTTGAGGCAGCTGGTGGCGCAGACCTCGCTCAGGATGGCGAAGGTGAGGAGGAGGTAGGACATGCGAACTATTCTCGCGGGTCGGTCAGCGCGGCCAGCATCGGGAGGTCCGCCTCGGTCAGGCTGGCCAGCAGGGTGATGCCGGGCGCGACCGGGATCGCGGCCTCCGAGGAGGGGACGGCGAGCACCGCGCAGCCGGCCGCGTGGGCGGAGGCGACGCCGGTCGGGGTGTCCTCGACGGCCACGCACTGCGCCGGGTCCAGGCCGAGCCGGGCGGCGGCGGCCAGGTAGGGGGCCGGGTCGGGCTTGGTGCGCGGGGTGTCCTCGGCGGCCAGGGTCACGGTGAACCAGTCCCGGCCCAGGTGGCTGAGGACCAGGTCGACCACCTCGCGCGGCGAGGCGGAGACCAGTGCGGTGGGCACCGCGGCGGCGCGCAGCCGGCCGAGCAGGTCGAGGGCGCCGGGGCGGGGGACCACCTGGGCGGCGACCTTGGCGAGGAAGCGGCGGTGCAGCCGGTCGGCCAGCTCGGCCGCGCCGGGGGAGTCGGCGATCACCCGGGCCAGGTGGGCCGCGGTGTGCTCGACGGCGTGGCCGAGCACCTCCGGGCGGTCCGCCGCACCGAGCCGGTGGTCCAGCTCGGCGGCGACCTCGGCGGTGGCGTCCCACCAGAGGTGTTCGGTGTCGACCAGGGTGCCGTCCATGTCGAAGAGGACGGCGGTGGGGAGCAGACGGGCGGCAGTCATCGAGGCGATCACTGCCCCGCGCCGGAGCGGACGTCGACCAGCACCGGGCGGTCCGGCAGGCTGACCACGGCGTTGCCGCCGACCGGCAGCTGCGCGGCCTCGTCGGTCGGCAGGTCGGCCTTGACCAGGGTGCCGTCGGCCAGGCGCACGGTGAGCCGGGTGACCGCGCCGAGGAAGCTGGCGCCGATCACCACGGCCGGCCCGTCCGCGGCCGGGGCCACGCCCACGTTCTCCGGGCGGACCAGCACCTCCAACTCGCCGGCGGCCGGCAGGGTGCCGTCCACCGCGTGCTTGCGGCCGAACACCTCGACGCCCTCGCCCGCCCGCTGCGCCGGGATCCGGCTCATGGTGCCGACGAACTCGGCGACGAACGCGGTGGCCGGACGGGCGTAGAGCTCGCCCGGGGTCGCGCACTGCTCCAGCTTGCCGGCCCGCAGCACCGCGACCCGGTCGGCCATGGAGAGCGCCTCCTCCTGGTCGTGGGTGACGAACAGGGTGGTGATCCCCAGCTCCTGCTGCAGCCGGCGGATCTCCTCGCGCAGGTTGAGCCGCACCTTGGCGTCCAGCGCGGAGAGCGGCTCGTCGAGCAGCAGCACCCGCGGCTGCAGGGCGAGCGCGCGGGCCAGCGCGATGCGCTGCTGCTGGCCGCCGGACATCTGGTGCGGGTAGTGCCCGGCGCGCTGCGGCAGGCCGACCAGCTCCAGCAGCTCCATGGCCCGCTTGCGCCGCTCCTCCTTGCCCACGCCGCGCATCTTCAGGCCGAACGAGACGTTGTCCAGCGCGGTCAGGTGCGGGAAGAGGCTGTAGGACTGGAACACCATGCCCGCGTCACGCTTGTGCGCCGGGATCCGGGTGACGTCCTGGCCGTCGACCAGCACCTCGCCCGAGTCGTGGCTCTCGAAGCCGGCCAGGATCCGCAGCGCGGTGGTCTTGCCGCAGCCCGAGGGGCCGAGCAGGGCGAGCAGCTCGCCGGGCTGCACGGTCAGGTCCAGTCCGTCGAGGGCGACGGTGTTGCCGAACGCCCGCCGCAGCGAACGGAATTCGACGGTGGCGCTGCCGGAGGCGAGCGGGGCGCCGGGGGGAACGGTGGCGGCCGTGGTCATGAGAGGAGCTCCTGGAAGAAAGTGCGTGGGGGATCGTACGCGATCGACGGTCGGGACGGCCGCGGCCCGGGCCCGGGGGCCCGTGCCGTCAGGCCTTGGCGGCTCTGCGACCGCGGTTGCCGAGCACCGACATCAGCAGCAGCACGACCCAGACGACCAGCAGGCTGATCATCGAGACCGCGACCGACATCTGACCGTCGGTCTTGCCGTAGGAGTTGATCCACACCGAGAAGGGCTGGAAGCCGAGGATCGAGGCGGTGGTGAACTCGCCGAGCACCAGGGCGACGGTGAGCACCGAGGCGCTCAGCAGCGCGCTGCGCAGGTTCGGCAGGACCACCGAGAAGACCGCGCGCGGGTAGCTGGCGCCGCAGTTGCGGGCCGCCTCGACCAGGGTCGTCACGTCCACCCCGCGCAGCCCGCCGTCCAGCGCCCGGTAGGCGAAGGGCAGCGCCATCAGCACGTAGGCGACCAGCAGCACCACCGGGAAGTTCGGGTTCTGGACGGCCACGAAGGTCTGGAAGAACGGCGAGTCCTGGAAGTACTCCGGACCCCAGCGCAGCACCCCGACGATGCCGGTGGTCAGCGCGACCACCGGGACCACCAGCGGCAGCGAGCACATGACCTCGATCACCGGGCGCAGCCGCGGCGAGCCGAGCCGGGCCGCCAGCAGCGCCGGCACCAGGATCAGCAGCAGCACCACCACGGTGGCGCCGGCCAGCTCCAGGCTGAGGTAGAGCGCGTCCAGGAAGCCGGGCGCGCCGAGCAGCTTGGTGTAGGCGTTGAAGGTGACGCCGCCGTGGTAGTCGTCGATGCTGAACCAGATCGAGGCGCCCATCGGCACGAAGAAGTACACCGCGGCGAGCAGCAGTACCGCCAGGCGCCCCGGGCGCAGCCGGCCCAGCCGGGCGCGGCCGGCGGCGGACGGGCCGGGGGTGGGAACGGACGTCAGCTGAGCCACTTGGCACTCCGGCGCTGGAGGGGCAGGTAGATCGCCATCACCAGGCAGGCGACCACGATCATGTCGAGACCGAGGGCCAGCGCCAGGTTGCCCTGGCCGACCAGCACGTTGCCGGAGAGCGCGTCGCCGATCTGCATCGAGATCAGCGGGATCGAGCTGCCGACCATCGCCTCGGCGGTGGCGTACGCGGCGAACGAGGCGCCGAACAGCAGCACGTAGCCGCCGAGCAGCGAGGGCAGCAGCACCGGCAGCGCGACGTGGCGCCAGTACTGGAGGGTGGTGGCCCCGTTGTTCGCCGCCGCCTCGCGCCACTGCACCCGCAGGCCCTCCAGGGCCGGGGTGATGGTGAGGATCATCAGCGGGATCAGGAAGTAGAGGTAGACGACCGCCAGGCCGTCGAAGGTGTACAGGCTCCAGCCGTACTTCTTCAGGCCCAGGCTGGTGGTGACCTCACCGGCGTTGCCGAGGGTGGCGACGAACATGAAGGCCAGCGGCACGCCGCCGAAGTTGGCCAGCACGCCCGAACCGGACTGCACGGCCTCGCGCACGAAGCGCCAGCGGGAGGTGGCCACCGCCTGGGCCAGCGGCAGGCCGAGCACGGTGCCGATCAGCGCGGTCAGCGCGGACAGCTTGACGCTGCCGAGCAGCGCGGTCAGGTAGCCGCCCTGCAGCGAGGCGGTCAGGTTCGACATCGTGAAGGTGCCACCGCCGCCGGGGGCGTCGGAGGAGGTGGTGAAGGCACCGATCAGGATGGCGATCGCCGGCAGGCCGAAGCCGACCGTGAAGAACACGATCAGCGGCAGGGCGCCGAGCCAGGCGCGGTTGCCGCGGGCGCGGCGGCGGGTGGCCGTGGGGGCGGCCGGGGAAGCGGGAGTGGCGGTACCGGGGGTCCCCCCGCCGCCGCTGGTGTCAGCGGCGGCGGAGGTCGGCACCGGGGTGGGAGCCGTGGTCATGAGTTGGGTCAGCCCCCGATGGCCTTGGACCAGTTGGACGTGATGGCGGCCTTGGCCGCGTCCTGCTGGGCCTGGGTCGGGAAGGTGGTGAACGGCTTGGCGATGGCCGGCAGCTTGGCGACGGCGGCCGCGTCCAGGGTGCCCGCGGTCTTCATCGAGTCGAACAGCGCCGGGGTGGCGTAGCCGCCCAGGAAGCCGTTCTGGCCCTCGGCGCTGTAGAGGTACTCCTCCCACAGGCGAGCCGCGGCCGGGTGCGGCGCGTACTTGCTGATGGCCTGGTTGTAGTACTGGGCGAAGCTGCCGTCCGAGGGGATCGACACCTGCCAGTCGATGCCCTTGCTGGCGTACTGGGCGGTGTAACCGGTGTTCAGGTACGACCAGTCGATGGTGATCGGGGTCTCGCCGTTCTGCACGGTGGCGGAGGTGGCCTCGACCGGGTTGAAGTTGCCGGCCGCCTTCAGCTTGCCGAAGAAGTCGATGCCGGGCTGGATGTTGTCCAGCGAACCGCCGTTGGCGAGCGCGGCCGCCCAGACGCCGGAGAGCGCGGCGTTGGCCTTGGTCGGGTTGCCGTTCAGCGCGACCATGCCCTTGTAGGCCGGGTTCAGCAGGTCGGCGAAGGTCTTGGGGCAGGGGTTGACCTTCTTGGCGTCGCAGCCGATCGAGATGTAGCCGCCGTAGTCGTTGTAGCTGGTGGCGTCCGCGGCCTTCATGGTGGCCGGGATCTGGTCGTAGCCGGCGACCTTGTAGGGGGCGAACAGGCCCTGCTGGGCGCCGGAGATGGCGAACGCGGTGCCCACGTCGACGACGTCCGGGCCGCGGTCCTGGCCCTCGCGGGAGGTGATCGCGTTGATCTCGTCCTGGCTGGTGCCGTCCGGGTTCTCGTCCTCGATCTTGATGCCGTACTTCTTGGTGAAGCCGTCCATCAGGACGCCGTAGTTGGCCCAGTCACGGGGGAGGGTGATGACGTGCAGGTTCCCCTCCTTCTTGGCGGCCGCGACCAGCGCGTCCATGCCCCCGAGGTCGGCGGCCGAGGCGGCGGTCTTGGCCTTGGCGTCGCCGCCGCTGGAGGAGGAGCCGGCGGAGCCGCAGGCGGTGAGAGAGAGCGCGGCGCAGGTCAGCACCGCCGCAACGGCGGCAGTACGGGCACGGTGCACGGTCACGGGAGGATCTCCTGGATCGGGGTGCGGCGGTCGCCCGGCAGGAAAACCTCGGGGCTGCACGCGGCGACGGGGGAGGGGGTGTCGGGGCCAGGTGGACCGAGCCACGCTGGCCTGAGCAAGTTGGTCAGCCAACTTCGTCCGACGCGGAACAGTACGCCCGACCTTGGTGACCAGGAGGTGAACGGGCGCCCCAGAACAGGGGTCGGCTGCGGGAACGGTCGAGTCCGGTCGGGCGATATCGGTCCAACGGGCGTGCGGCGGCGGCATCCGGAGCCGATAGGGTTCGAGCGTCCCGGGGGCCGCCGGTACACGGGACACTGGAAGGCAGAGGGGGACCCAGGTGGGAGGCACGGTGACTCGGAGCGGGACTCGGCTGGACGTCCAGGAAGCAGGCGACGTCCGGGAGGAGAACGACCTCCAGGAGGAGGGCGCGGACAGCGCCCCGGCGGGCGCGCTGTACCGCCGGGTCGCCGCCGACCTGCGGGAGGCGATCACCACCGGCGCCTACGGCGAGGCCGGCCGGCTGCCCGCCGAGGGCGCGCTGGCCGAGCGGTACGGGGTCTCCCGCGGCACCGTCCGCCAGGCGCTCGCGGTGCTGCGCGCCGACGGCCTGGTCACCTCGCGCCGCGGCACCCGCCGGGTGGTGCTCGGCAACGCCCGGGTGCAGAGCTTCTCCGAACTGCTCAGCTTCACCCACTGGGCGCGCGCCATGGGCGAGGAGCCCGGCGGTCGGCTGGAGTCACTGGTCTGCCGGCCCGCCGACGCCGCCGAGCGCGAGCAGCTGCGCCTGGAGGTGGGCGCCGAGGTCTACGTGACGCTGCGCCTGCGCACCCTGTCCGGCACCGCCGTGATGGTCGAGCGCACCGTCTACCCGCCCCATGTCGGCGTGCTGGTGGCCAAGTTGCCGCCGGACGTGGTCTCGCACACCGAGCACCTGCGGGAGCACGGCATCCTGTTCACCGACGCCGACCACACCATCGACGTGGTGGCCGCCAACGCGGAGGACGCCCGGCTGCTCGGCTGCCGGCGCGGCGCCCCGCTGCTGCGCGAGCGCCGCCGCACCACCGACCCGACCGGGCGTCCGGTGGAGTGGTCGCAGGACCGCTACCTGCCCGGCACGGTCTCCTTCAGCGTGCACAACTCGATGGTGACCTCCGCGCTCTCCCGGCACGCCCGCACCTCCGACGACTGACGGAGGCCGGTGGGGCGGGCGTGCCGGGTTCGCTTCGGCGGATCGCTCGGGTGGGTCGGAGCGGAACCCCCGGGTCAGAGCGCCAACAGGCACTCCAGCAGCGGGCGGAAGTGGTCGAAGGAGGGCGTCGCGGTGTCCGGGTCCTTGGCCTGGTCGTCCCACCGCCGCACCGCCACCGCGTCGGCGGCGCCCGGCAGTTCGGCGAAGGCGGCGGCCCGCTCGGCGGTCATCGGGCCGCCCTGCACCTTCAGGGTGTACTCGGAGGCCTCGGAGAGCTGCGCCCGGTAGGCCGGCTCCACCGTGCACAGGTAGCGCTTGGCGGCCACGTGCAGCCGGATCGGCTCGGTGACCGCCGGGCCGAACCAGCGGGCCAGCCAGTCGGCGCCGGTGTCGCTGTGCCGGTTGTCCTCGCCGAGCATCAACTGGCGTCCCGTCACCACCCCGTGGAAGTGGCCGACGTCGTGCAGCAGCGCGGCCGCCACCAGGTGGTCGGGGGCGCCCGCCCGTTCGGCCAGCGCCGCGGCCTGCAGCATGTGCTCGGCCTGGGTGACCGCCTCGCCCAGGTACTCCGCGGCCCCCTCGCCCGCGAAGAGCGCCGCCAGCTCGTCCAGCGCGGTGGCCCGCCGCTCCAGCACCGCCAGGGTGGAGGCGAGCGAGTCCAGGTCGGCGTAGCAGCCCTGCAGGTGGCGCCGCCCGTCCTGCTCGAAGGCGGTGCGGGCGTGCAGCAGGCGGGTGTTGTCGAAGATGAGGCAGTCGCCCGGGCCGAGCCGGAAGGAGAGCTGGAGCTCGGGGCGCTGGGTGAGCGCGGCGAACCTCCGGTAGGCGGCGTAGAAGGCCGTCAACTCGGCGGTGGGCAGGACGAGTCGACCGATCGAGCGATTGTTCATCCGGACCTCGCGGATCCGGCCGAGCGGATCGACCTCGATCAGCGGCCGGTCGGCGCGCAGCTCGGTGTCCCGGTCGCGGAAGGCGAACGGCACCAGGGTGCGGGTCAGCACCGCGAAGTCCTCGGGCGCCTGCTCGCGCAGCAGGGCGGCCGCCCGGAAGCCGTCCACCAGGCCGGAGTCGCCGCCGACCGCGTCGTTCGCCAGGCAGTGCAGCAGCTGCAGGGTGGGCACCGGGTCGCGGTACGGGTTGTCGGTGTGCGGGGCGATGGCGGCGCTGGTGAAGGCCAGGTTGTTGGGATCGGGCTCGACCCGGACGTCGAACAGCTCGCCGTAGTTGGTCGCCCGGACGTAGCCGAAGCTCGCGGCCACCGCGAGCACCTGCCGGTCCGCGGTCGGCACCTCGCGCAGCACCGCGAAGCCGAGCCGCTGCACCGCGCGGAGCACGGCGGCCCGCTCGGCCGGGTCGCCCAGGTAGTCGGCCCAGCGGGCCTCGGGCAGCTGCTCCGGGGCCTGGTCGGCGGTGAAGTCGGCGGCCTGCCAGAGCCGCTTGTCGGCCTCGGTGCGCCGGTCGCCGGTGCGGGCGTGCTCCTCGGTGGTCAGCAGGTCGAGCGGGTAGCTGGAGCGGTGACCGTCGTTCCAGAGCACCTCCAGGCGGCCGTTCAGCTCGGTGGAGGCGGAGACGGACAGCTCCTCGGGCAGGTCGGTGATCTGGAAGAGCTTCTGGCCGTTGCGCGGATCGCGGCAGTCGGCGCAGGGGCAGTTGTCGCGCAGCCAGTACGGGGGGGACGAGGCGGGGACGGCGGACATGGCGGGCCCTTCGGGGAGGCGCTACGGGCGGCGGGGCGAGTTGGGTGACGATGGGCTAAGTTGTATAGCCAACTTTCCCCGCAGTGGGACCCTTTCTGCTGCCGGTGAGCGATTCGTGAACGGGGACTGTCCGGGGCCCGAACAGCTCGCTACGCCCCGGCAGGTGATCTCTCGTGCCCCGGCGGGTGATCTTCCGTGTCCCGGGTCGTAGAGTGCGGACATGACGGATGGCGCGGTGCTGCACATCAAGGGCCGGATCCTGGTCGGTCCGGACCAGGTGCTGGACGAACTCTGGGTGCTGGACGGGCGGGTGAGCCACCAGCCGCCGAGCGGCGCCCGGGACGTGCGGACGATCACCGGGTGGGTGCTGCCCGGCCTGGTCGACGCCCACTGCCACGTCGGCCTGGACGCGCACGGCGCGGTCGACGAGGCGACCAGCGAGAAGCAGGCGGTCACCGACCGCGACGCCGGCACCCTGCTGATCCGCGACGCCGGCTCGGCCGCCGACACCCGCTGGGTCGACGACCGCGAGGACCTGCCGAGGATCATCCGGGCCGGCCGGCACATCGCCCGCACCCGCCGCTACATCCGCAACTACGCGCACGAGATCGAGCCCGGCGACCTGGCCGCCTACGTCACCCAGGAGGCCCGGCGCGGCGACGGCTGGGTCAAGCTGGTCGGCGACTGGATCGACCGCGAGCGCGGCGACCTGGCCGCCTGCTGGCCGGGCGACGCGCTGCGCGAGGCGATCGCGGCGGCGCACGCCGAGGGCGCGCGGGTCACCGCGCACTGCTTCGCCGCCGAGTCGCTGCCCGACCTGCTGGCCGCCGGGATCGACTGCATCGAGCACGCCACCGGGCTGACCGAGGAGCTGATCCCGCAGTTCGCCGAGCGCGGCGTGGCGATCGTGCCGACCCTGGTCAACATCGCCACCTTCCCCGAGCTCGCGGACGGCGGCCAGGCCAAGTTCCCCGCCTGGTCCGACCACATGCGCCGGCTGCACGAGCGCCGCTACGACACCGTCGGCGCGGCGCACGACGCGGGCATCCCGATCTACGTCGGCACCGACGCCGGCGGCTCGCTCGCCCACGGCCTGGTCGCGGCCGAGGTGGCCGAGCTGACCAAGGCCGGCCTGAGCGCCACCGAGGCGCTCTCCGCGGCTAGTTGGGGAGCCCGGGCGTGGCTCGGCCGCCCCGGCCTGGAGGAGGGGGCGCCGGCCGACCTGGTGGTCTACGCCGCCGACCCGCGCGCCGACGTCCGGGTGCTGGCCGACCCGGAGCTGGTGGTGCTGCGCGGCCGCCCGATCGGCTGATCTCCCGGCAGGGCACGTCCGTCGGTGTGGGCCGATAGGGTGATCACCATGGCACCGCGTCCCTTGCACGAGATCGTCGAACCCGGCTGGGCCCAGGCCCTCGAACCGGTGGCCGGGCGGATCGCCGCCATGGGTGACTTCCTGCGCGCCGAGCTGGCCGCCGGGCGCACCTACCTGCCGTCCGGGCCGAACGTGCTGCGGGCCTTCCAGCAGCCGTTCGCCGACGTGCGGGTGCTGATCGTCGGTCAGGACCCGTACCCCACCCCCGGGCACGCGATCGGCCTGAGCTTCTCGGTCGCCCCCGAGGTGCGGCCGATCCCGGCCAGCCTGGTCAACATCTACCGCGAGTACGGCCAGGACCTCGGCTTCCCGCAGCCCGCCAACGGCGACCTCACCCCGTGGACCCGGCAAGGGGTGCTGCTGCTCAACCGTGCCCTGACCACCGCCCCTGGCCGGCCCGCCGCGCACAGCGGCAAGGGGTGGGAGGAGGTCACCGAGCAGGCGATCCGCGCGCTCGCGGCGCGCGGCGGCCCGCTGGTGGCGATCCTCTGGGGCCGGCCCGCGCGCAACCTGCGGCCGCTGCTCGGCCAGGTGCCGGCGATCGAGTCGGTGCACCCGAGCCCGTACTCGGCGGACAACGGCTTCTTCGGCTCGCGTCCGTTCAGCCGGGCCAACGAACTGCTGGTCCGCCAGGGTGCGCAGCCGGTGGACTGGCGGCTGCCGTAGCGGTTTGCTGAGGGTGGTTCAGTTCCACCGCGTTCCCTGGGAGGCCCTCCGTGACCACGCCTGACACTCCTGACACACCGGACACTGCGTCTGCTGCTGTGTCCGCTGCTGACTCCGCTGCTGCGTCTACTTCTGCACCTGCGCCGAAGGCCGTCGCCGTGGCGGCCTCGGTGCTCGGCGGGCCGGCGGCCGGACTGGCGGTGGTGGCCTTCGGGCTGCTGATGCTGCTGCTGGCGGCGATCGGCTGGGACGGCACCAGCGGCCTGCCCAACCTGACCCAGACCGCGCCGGCCCTGGTCACCGCGCTGCTCGGTGCGGTGATCAACCCCGACCACACGGTCAGCCGCCGGACCTGGAACGGGCTGGCCGCCGCCGCGCTGGTGGCCGCCTGCTCGGCCGGGCTCGCGGTGGTGGTCTTCCCGCGGCACGTGGACGCGCTGCCGGCGTTGACCGCCTCGGTCGCCGCCTTCGCCGGTCTGTACGTGAACACCAGCAAGGTGACCCACACCGGCGCCGCATAGCCGCACTCGTACAAGTCGCGTAGCCGTACTCGTGCAAGTGGCACTCGCAGAGCGTGAGGGTGCCATTTCGGACAGTCGGTTCACATGCTGGTTACACAAGAGGAACAACGGGGAAACGGCGGCTTGCAACGCTACGCGGGCACCCACCGAGACATTGCGAGGTAACCGCCGTGGCTATCAAGGCCGAGTACATCTGGATCGACGGCACCAAGCCGACCGCCAAGCTCCGCTCCAAGACTCGGATCCTGGCCAACGCGGACAAGCTGCCGACCTGGGGCTTCGACGGTTCCTCCACCAGCCAGGCCGAGGGCCACGCCTCGGACCGGGTGCTCGAGCCGGTCGCCTCCTTCCCGGACCCGATCCGCGGCGGCGACAACATCCTGGTGCTCTGCGAGGTCTTCGAGACCGACGGCACCCCGCACGTCTCCAACACCCGCGCCCTGCTGCGCCCGATCGCCGAGCAGTTCGCCGCTCAGGAGTCGATCTTCGGCATCGAGCAGGAGTACACCTTCTTCAAGGGCTCCCGCCCGCTCGGCTTCCCCGAGGGCGGCTTCCCGGCCCCGCAGGGCGGCTACTACTGCGGCGTCGGCGCCGAGGAGGTCTTCGGCCGCGAGATCGTCGAGCTGCACCTGGACCGCTGCCTGACCGCCGGCCTGGCGATCTGCGGCATCAACGCCGAGGTCATGCCCGGCCAGTGGGAGTTCCAGATCGGCCCGGTCGACGCCCTGACCGCCTCCGACCACCTCTGGGTCGCCCGCTACCTGCTCTACCGCACCGCCGAGGAGTTCGGCATCGACGCCACCCTGGACGCCAAGCCGGTGCGCGGCGACTGGAACGGCGCGGGTGCCCACACCAACTTCTCCACCAAGGCGATGCGCGAGGGCTACGACGCCATCATCGCCGCCTGCGAGGCCCTCGGCGAGAGCCAGGAGAAGGTCCTGGAGCACGTCAGCCAGTACGGTGACGACATCCAGGCCCGCCTGACCGGCAAGCACGAGACCGCCCCGTGGAACGTCTACTCCTACGGCGTCTCCGACCGCGGTGCCTCGGTCCGCATCCCGTGGCAGGTCGAGGTCGAGAAGAAGGGCTACATCGAGGACCGTCGCCCGAACGCCAACGTCGACCCGTACGTGGTGACCCGCCTGCTGGTCAACACCTGCTGCGCGGCGCTGGAGAAGGCCGGCCTGGTCTGAGCCTGCTGATCCGGCTCTGCTGATCCGGTTCTGCTGATCTGACGCCGCTGCCCGCCCACTCGATGTCGTCGAGGGGCGGGCAGCGGCGTTCCTCTGTTTTCGTCCGTGTTCTCCGGTGTTCTCCCGTCGGTGCGACCGCACCGCCTCACGCCGTCGCGGTCCGCAGCCGCACCGTCCGGGAGAGCAGCGCGGTGACCGCCGCCCCGGTGAGCCCGAGCACCGCGCACGCCCACCAGAGCGCCGCCGCACCGAGGTTCGCGTACACCGCCGAGCCGAGCACCAGTGCCGCGAACCGGGCCAGCCCGCGGGCCCAGCCCGAGGTGCCGGAGTAGCGCCCCTGCATGCCGGCCGGTGCCAGGTCGGCCACCACCGAGGCGTACAGCCCGCTGGCGCACACCTCGCCCAGGCTCCACACCACCACGGTGAGCACGAACGCGGTCGGGGTGCCGGCGACGCCGGTCAGCGCCAGACCGGCGGTCACCAGGGCACTGGACACCGCCCAGAGCCGGACCCGGTCGACCCGGGCCAGCAGCGCCGTGGCGAACGGCTGCAGCGACACCACCAGCGCCGCGTTGACCGCCGCGGCCAGGCCGAAGACGGTGGGCGGCAGGCCGTGGTCGCGGATCGCCAGCGGCAGGGTGAACTCGCTCTGCGCGTACACCGCTTCGCCGAGGATGATCGGGCCGAGCAGGGTGAGCAGCAGGCGGTCGCGCAGCACCGCGCGGTAGCCGGACGGCGCGCTCGCGGCTGCGGGGGCGGGGGCTGCGGCTGCAGGGGAGGGGGCCGCTGCCGCGCTCTCGGGGGCCGGGTCCGCTGCGGTGGCCCGGGGTGCCGGGCGGCCGGCGTCGCGCGGCAGCCGCAGCGCCACCACCGCCGCGTAGCCCAGGCAGGTGCCCGCGTCCAGGGCGAAGAGCAGCCCGTAGCCGTGCTCGGCCAGGAAGCCGCCGATCGACCCCGCCACCGCCGTGCCGACGTTGATCGACCAGTGGAACAGCCCGAACGCGACCCGCCGCCGCTGCGGCCCCGCCTCCTGGGCCACCACCGCGCTCACCGCCGGGAAGTGCAGGCTGCCCACGGTGCCCAGGGCGAGCGCCGCCAGGGTCAGGGCGGGCAGGCCGTGGGCGGCGTACAGCAGCCCCTGGGCGGTCGCGGTGCCCAACATCCCGGTGACCATGGTGAGGCGGCTGCCGAAACGGTCGGTCAGCGTGCCGCCGAGCACCGGGCCGACCAGCCCGCCCGCGCCGAGCGCGCCCAGGACCAGCGGGATCCGGTCGGTGGGCAGGTGCCGGGCGCCGAGGAAGAAGACCAGGAACGGCAGCACCAGGTTGCCGATCCGGTTCATCGCGGTGCCGCCGAGCACCACCCAGAGCGGCTCGCCGAAACCGCGGAACCGGGCGAGCACGCCGGTGGCGGGCGGGGTGGGGGCGACGGGTGCGGGGGCGACGGGGGCGACGGGTGCGGGGGCGGCGGCCGTGGTGGCGGCGCCCGGTACGGTGGTGGAGGGGCAGGCGGGGGCGCCCACGGCCGCGGGCGCACCGACCGACCGGGAGGTCATGGAGGTCATGCCGGGAATCCTGCGCTGGCCGCTCCGGTTGGACCATTCATTCAGGCAGGGCTGAATCCACGGGGGGTAACCGGTGCTGGAGCTGGGGTTCTCGGCCAACGACCTGGCGCAGACGCGCCTGGCGTACTCACCGCTCTGGGAGGTGGTCACCAGCCTCCGGGTGCTGCGCTCGCCCACCGCCCGCCCGCTGCACCGCCGTTGGGCCGAGCGGACGCGGCCGAAGCTGGCCGCCGCCGGCCTGACCGACAGCCTGCTGCTCGACCTGGTCCAGCCGCACGGTTACATCCCCGACTTCCTCAACCCACCGCCGCCCTCGACCACCCCCAGCGCCCGCGCCGACCTGGCCCTGGAGGCCGAGCTCGCCGTGCTCGCCACCACCGCCCCCGAGCGGATCCGGGCCGACCTGGTCAAACTGGCCGTCAGGACCCCGGCCGTGCAGGAGCTGGAACACGACCCGGCGGCCGGCCTGGCGCGGCTGCTCGACGAACTGCGCCGGTACTGGGCGGTGGTGCTCGCGCCGATCTGGCCCCGGCTGCGCACCGTGCTGGAGGCCGACCTGCTGCACCGCTCGCGCCGATTCGCCGCCGAGGGCGCCGCGGCCGTGCTGAGCGGGCTGACCAGCGACGTCGAGTGGCAGGACGAGATGCTGCGGCTGCCGCGGGCGTTCTGCGGGCACTCCGGCGGGCTGGACGGGCGCGGGCTGCTGCTGGTGCCCTCGGCGTTCGTCGGGCCCTCGGTGCTGCTGATCACCGCGCAGCCGGAGGCGGTGCAGCTCTGCTACCCGAGCCGCGGGGTCGGGGTGCTCTGGGAGCAGCCGGCGGTGGCGGTGCCGGACGCGGTCGCCGGGGTGCTCGGGCGCTCCCGCGCGCTGCTGCTCGCCGAGCTGACCGGGCCGGCCTCCACCACCGAACTCTCCCGCCGCACCGGGATGTCGGCGGGCGGCGTCTCCCAGCACCTCACCGCGCTGCGGGCGGCCGGCATCGTCACCGCCCACCGGGCGGGGCGCTCGGTGCTCTACGAGCGCACCGGGCTGGCCGACTCGCTGCTCAGCGCGGCGGGGTGAGCGGGGGCGGCCCGGTCAGCGGGGCGTAGTCGCCGGAGGTCACTGGGCTTGTCGCCAGGGGTCACCGGCTCGTCGTCGTCAGGCAGTGCTCCAGGGCCGCCACGAAGGCGTCCACCGTGGCCCGGTCGCGCACCGCCACCCGGAGCCAGTCGGTGCCCAGCCCCGGGAAGGTGTCGCCGCGGCGCACCGCGAAGCCGGCCGTCCGCAGCCGCTCGCGGACCAGCGCCGCGCCCGGCAGCCGGAGCAGCACGAAGGAGGCGGCGGGCGCGCCGGCCACCTCGACCCCCGGCACCCGGGCCAACCGGTCCAGCAGGTGGGCCCGGTCCGCGCCGAGCTGCCGGGCGGCCGCCGCCGCCTCCGCCAGCGCCGGCTCGGCGCTGCACAGTTCGGCGGCCAGCAGGCCCAGCGAGGAGACCGGCCAGAGCGGCTGGGCCCGGCCCAGTTCGACGACCAGCTCGGCCGGGGCCAGCAGGTAGCCGATCCGCAGCCCGGCCAGCCCCCAGGTCTTGGTCAGGCTGCGCAGCACCACCAGTTGCCCGGGCAGGTCCCGCCGCCCGGCCAGCGACTCGGGCTCGCCGGGCACGGTGTCCATGAACGCCTCGTCCACCACCAGGGTGCGGCCCGGCCGGGCCAGCGCGGCCAGGTCCGCGGCCGGGTGCAGCACCGAGGTCGGGTTGGTCGGGTTGCCGACCACCACCAGGTCGGCGTGCTCCGGCACCGCGGCCACCGCCTCCGGGGTCAGCCGGAAGCCGTCGGCCGGGTCGAGCAGCACCCGGTGCACCGTGACCCCGGCATCCCGCAGCGCCGCCTCGGGCTCGGTGAACTGCGGGTGCACCACCACCGCGTGCCGCGGGCGCAGGGTGCGGGCGAGCAGCACGAAGGCCTCGGCGGCACCCGCGGTGAGCAGCACCTCGGCCGCGGGGCGCGCGTGGCGGGCGGCGACGGCCGCGTGGGCGGTGCGCTGGTCCGGGTAGGCGGCGAGCTCGCCGAGGGCGGCGGCGAGGGCGTCGCGCAGCCAGCGGGGCGGGGTGCCGGTGCGCACGTTGACCGCGAGGTCGACCAGGCCGGCGGCGCGGACCTCGGCGTCGCCGTGGTGGCGGAGGTCGGGCTCGGGGGCGGGGGTGGGGTCGGAGATGGGGTCGGGGTCGGGGGTGGGGTCGGAGATGGGCTCGGGGTCGGGGGTGGGGGCCGGTTCGGTCGCCGGGGTGGGCAGGCTCGCCAACGCCACCGTCGACCTGGCCGACTTCCGCTTCGCCAGCAGCAGTTCGCCGCCGCCCAGTAGCGCCGCCGCCTCCGCCACGCTCGGCGTTCCGGTGGCCGTGAGCACCGCGGCGGACGGGTTCGGCACCGGCACCGCGGCCAGCTCGCCCGCCGGGTGCCCGACCAGCGGCACCCCGAGCCGGCGCGCCGCCGCCAGCAGTCCGGGTTCGCCGGCCCGCTGCTCGACCGTGGCCAGCCGCCGCACGGCGGCCGTCGCCAGTCCGGCCTCGGCCAGCGCCGCACCGATCAGTTCCAGCAGCTCGCCCTCGGCCACCCCGGCGCTCGCCCCGACGCCGACCACCACACCGCCCTCGGCAACATCCAACGCGCTGTACTCCCTCTGTGCCGTCCACCCTGGGACCCCGGAATCCCACCACGCGGTCCTGGGCGAGTCAATCGATCACCACGGCCCGGGTGACGTGGCAGGCTGGAGGCGAGCCCCGCCCCGGAGGACGCCCGTGTCAGGTTGCCGCCCGCTGCTGTCCGCCGTCATGGCTGCGCTGGTCCTGTCGCTCGCCGGGTGCGTCGACACCGGCCCGGCGCCGGTCGCCCCGGCGAGCGTGAGCACGTCCGCGGCGTCGGCTGCGTCGGGTACTGCTGCCGGGGTGCCCAGGCCGGACCACGTGCTCGTGGTGGTCCTGGAGAACCACGCCTACGGTCAGATCATCGGCAATCCCGACGCCCCCTACCTCAACGACACCCTCAAGGCGGGCGGCGCCGACCTGACCGACTCACACGCGATCACCCACCCCTCCGCGCCCAACTACTACGCGCTCTTCTCCGGCAGCACCCAGGGCCGCACCGACGACAGCTGCGTCCCCGTCGGCTCGCTCACCACCCCCAACCTGGGCGCCGAGCTGCTCGCCGCCGGTCGCTCCTGGGCCAGCTACAACGAGGCGCTGCCGGCCCGGGGTTCGACGGTGTGCAGCAGCGGCGAGTACGCCCAGAAGCACAACCCGTGGTTCGGCTTCGGCAACGTCCCGACCGCCACCGCGTACACCTTCGCCCAGTTCCCGGCCGACTACACCAAGCTCCCCACGGTCGGGTTCGTGATCCCCGACCTGTGCGACGACATGCACGACTGCTCGGTGGCGACCGGCGACACCTGGTTGCGGAACAACCTCGGCGGCTACGCGAGTTGGGCGCAGAGCCACAACAGCCTGCTGGTGGTCACCTTCGACGAGGACGACAACGGCCCGGCGAACCTGATCCCCACCCTGCTCTACGGTCAGCCGGTGCGCCCCGGGAGCTCCTCGGCCACCGCTTACACCCACTACTCCCTGCTCCGCACCCTGGAGGACCTCGCCGGCCTGCCCGGCCACGCGGGCGCCGCGGGCGCGGCCGAGGACATTGCGGGGATCTGGCGCTGATCCGTCCGTGTTGCTCAACTCCGAGGCAGGGTGGCCAGCAACTTCGCCAGCAGCCGGGCCAGTTCGGCCTGCTCTTCGGCTCCCAGGGCGGCGTCCACCAGGCCCTGCTCGTGCCGCAGCAGGTCGCCGACCGCCGCCTCGACCGCCGCGTGGCCGGCCGCCGTCAGCTCCACCGGGACCGCCCGGCTCCCCGGCTCGGCCGACAGCCGCCGCACGAGCCCGCCCCGCTCGGCGCGGTCCACCCGCTGGGTGACCGCGCCGGCGGTGATCAACGAGCGGGCGGCCAGCTCGCGCGTACTGAGCCGGTAGGGCGGGCCGGCCCGGCGCAGGGTGCTGAGCAGGTCGAGGGTGGCGTCGTCCATCGCGACCCGGGTCAGGGTGCGGCGGCGGTCGTCGGTGAGCAGCTTGGCGGCCTGGCGGATCCTGGTCAGGATCGGGATCGAGCCGACCGGCAGCTGCGGCTGCTCGCGCTGCCAGGCCCGGGCGATGGCGGCGGCGAGGTCGTCCTCGGGGTCGCCTGTCGGGTCGCCTGTTGGGTCGCCTGTTGGGTTCGTCATGGTGCTAGTCTGCCAGTCGACGTTTAGGCCTAAACGAGGGGGAGCGCAGATGCGCCAGATCATCGTCACCGGCGGCGGCACCGGCATCGGACGGGCGGTCGCCGCCGCCTTCGCCGCACAGGGCGACCAAGTGGTGATCACCGGCCGACGCGCCGCCGTCCTGGCCGCCACCACCGCCGAACTCGGCCCGTCCGTACGGGCGGTGGCCTTCGACGCGGCCGACCCGGCCCAGGTCGAGGCCGCCCTGGCCGACCTGCCCGACCAGGTCGACGTCCTGGTCAACAACGCCGGCGGCAACACCGACATCGGCGCCGAACGGGCCCCCGGCCTGGCCGGCCTGGCCGCCGCCTGGCAGGCCAACCTGCACGCCAACCTGCTCTCCGCCGTCCTGGTCACCGCCGCCCTGCGGGACCGACTGCGCACCGGCGGCACAGTGATCAACATCAGCTCGATCGCCGCCCACCGCGGCGGCTCGGGCTCCTACGGCGCCGCCAAGGCCGCGGTCGAAGCGTGGACCCTCACCCTGGCCCAGGAACTCGCCCCGGCCGGGATCACCGCCAACACCATCGCCCCCGGCTACATCGAGGACACCGAGTTCTTCGGCCCCGGCATCTCACCCGAACGCCGCGCCTGGAACATCACCAACACCCTCAACAAGCGCCCCGGCACCCCCGCCGACCTCGCCGGCACCGCCCTCTACCTCGCCTCCCCCGCCGCCACCCACCTCACCGCCCAAACCCTCCACCTCAACGGCGGTACTTTCAGCGGCCGCTGAGGGCACCGGGTGCAAGGGGCCACCGATACCCCGCCCGCCTGCCGCGGTTGAGGCCCGGCCTGCCCGGCCTGCCCCGCCGCCGGTGCCGCCTGACGCCCGTGCCCCAGTCCGCCCGCGTGGCCGGAGCTGGCGCTGCGCCGTCTGGCCCGCATCTCGCCGCGCCCGTACGAGCGAGCCCGCGATTGGTGCCCGCCCCACCCTCACCCATGCTCGCGCCGCCGCTCCGCCCGTCCCCGGGGCGCGCGCCCGGACCTCGCTTCGCTCGGTCGGGCGCCTGCCTGCGGTTGGTGCCTGCCCCCAGCCAGACTCGCGCCGCCGTGCTGTCCGCACCCCTGCCCCGCCCGGACCTCGGTGCTCTCGGTCGGGCCTGCCTGCAGTCCCGCACACGCCTCCTGAGCGGCTCGCAGGCGCCCGCTACCCGTCCCTCGCTTCGCTCGGGCGGGGAAGCGGTGGTCGGGCACCTCTGGCGCGGCGTTGGGTGGTCAGGCCGCCGTGGGATCCGTTTCGGCGGATGTGGGCGCGGCCGCGCGCTTCGGCAGCGAGTCAGTCTCACGCGCCGGAAGTCGGCGTCCCCTACTTCTCCGCCACCCCTAGGCCGTCTCTTTCGGATCTCGCGTCTCAGCTCTCGGCGGGGGTGGCGGGCTGGTCTGCTTGCCGGGAATCGGATCGCCATCAACGGGGTTGGTGGGGCCATGCGAGCGATTCAGGTGTACGAAGTGGGCGGTCCCGAGGTGCTGCAGGAGGCCGAGGTGGACCAGCCGCGGCCGGGTCCGGGCGAGGCGATCGTGGAGGTCGCCGCATCCGGGGTCAACTTCCTCGACGTCTACCACCGCGAAGGCCGGTACAGCCTCCCGCTGCCCTTCACCCCGGGCGCTGAGGGCGCCGGCACGGTCGTCGAAGTCGGACCCGGCGTCGCTGACGTCGCAGTCGGGGACCGGGTCGGTTGGGTGGAGATTCCCGGCACGTATGCCGAGCGTGCCGTCGTGGACTCCTCCCGGCTGGTGCCGCTGCCCGACGATATCGGCTTCGAGACAGCCGCCGCCGTGCTCCTCCAAGGCATGACCGCGCACTATCTCGTCAAGGACGCCTACCCGGTTCAGGGGGGCGACACGGTGCTCGTGCATGCGGCTGCTGGTGGCATGGGGCTGCTTCTGACCCAGCTCATCACCCATCTCGGCGGCAGGGTGATCGGCACGACGTCGACCACGGCGAAGGCCGAGCTGGCGAAGCGTGCCGGGGCCGCCGAGGTGATCCTTTCCTCCGCAGTCGACGATCTCGCAGCCGAGGTGAGGCGGCTCAACGGCGGTCAGGGACTGCCGGTTGTCTTCGACGGCGTCGGCGCGCACACCTTCGATGCGAGCCTCGCCAGCCTGCGAACCCGCGGTCATCTCGTGCTCTTCGGCGCGGCAAGTGGTGCCGTGCCGCCGTTTGATCCGATTCGGCTCGCCCACGGCGGTTCGCTGACCCTGATCCGGCCCAGCCTCGGGGACTTCATCGCCGATCGGTCCGAACTGCTCCGACGGGCCGCCGAAGTGTTCGAGTGGGTGCGCTCCAAGGCGCTTGAGGTCACCGTGACGGGCCGCTACGCATTGTCCGAGGCCGCCCAGGCCCACAGCGATCTGGAGGCTCGGCGTACCACCGGCAAGCTGCTCGTCATACCCGATGCGGCCGCTACTGGACGCCGGGAGGAGACGCAGCGCTGATCCCCGACAGCGTCAGGCACTCAGCAGGCCAAGATCAAGTTCTGGCGGGTTTCTGGCCTATCTGGGTCACGCCTCTTCAGGATCCCTCAGTCGAGACCCGGCTCTCCCGTCCACAACCTCCCGGGACAGAGACCTGCCCGACGAGACCGCCCCGACCTGCGCCGCCTTCCTCGTCCGGGCGACCGCCTGGTTCGCATCCCACGGCATCACCGTCGAACGCTAGCCCCCCGCCCCCGCTGCCACCCCCACGAAGCGCTCGGCCATCGCCGGTGCCCCCGCCCAGTGGAGGTGGAGGTAGCTGGCGTGGACGTTGGCCGTGGTGAAGCCCTCGCGGTGGGGGGTGCCGGTGGGGGTGCGCCAGGCCCAGGCGGGGGCGGGGCCGGCGGGTGGGGTGCAGGTGGTGCGGTGGAACTCGTGGCCGCGGGCGCGGGTGCCGGTGGTGGCGAGGGGGCTGTCGTGCAGCGCGACGGCCTCGCGGTAGCCGAGGGTGAGGCGTTCGGTCATCCGGGCCGTCGTGTCGAGCACGCCGCACATCGGGCGGCCGTCCAGTTCGCGTCCCAGGTAGAGCAGGCCGGCGCACTCCGCGGCGATCGGTGCGCCGGTGGCGGCCAGGTCGGTGATGGCGGTGCGCAGGGGGGCGTTCTCGCTCAGTTCAGCGGCGTACACCTCGGGGAAGCCGCCGCCGATCACCAGTCCGGCGACCCGGTCCGGCAGGGTGGTGTCGTGCAGCGGGTCGAAGGGCAGCACCTCGGCGCCCGCCGCGGCCAGCAGTTCGGCGTTCTCGGCGTACGCGAAGGAGAAGGCGGGGCCGGCGGCGAGGGCGATCCGGGGGCGGGCGGCGACCGGGGTCACCTCCGCGGCGGGGTCCCAGGCGGGTGCGTGCAGCGGGGGTGCGGAGCGGGCCAGGGCCAGGACCGCGTCCAGGTCCACCGAGGCGGCGATCAGTTCGCCCATGTCGTGCACCGCGCGCAGCGCCTCCGCCGAGCGCTCCACGACCGGCACCAGGCCGAGGTGGCGGGAGGGCGTGGCCACGGCCGCGGTGCGGCGCACCGCGCCCAGGACCGGGACGCCCGAGCCCTCGGCCAGGGCCTCGCGCAGCAGGTCCTCGTGGCGGTCGGAGGCGACCCGGTTGAGGATCACCCCGGCGAGTCGCACCTCGGGGTCCCAGGAGGCGAAGCCGTGCACCAGCGCCGCCACCGAGCGGGACTGCGCCGAGCCGTCGACGACCAGCACCACCGGGGCCCGCAGCAGCTTGGCGACCTGGGCGGTGGAGGCCAGTTCGCCGCGCCCGGAGGCGCCGTCGAACATGCCCATCACGCCCTCGACCACGGCCAGGTCGGCACCGGCCGCGCCGTGCTTCAGCAGCGGGGCGATCAGCTCGGGCCCGCACATGAAGGCGTCCAGGTTGCGGCCGGGGCGGCCGGTGGCCAGGCCGTGGTAGCCGGGGTCGATGTAGTCGGGCCCGACCTTGTGCGGGGAGACCTTGAGGCCGCGCGCGGTGAGCGCGGCCATCAGGCCGGTGGCGACGGTGGTCTTGCCGGCGCCCGAGGAGGGCGCGGCGATGACGACCCGGGGGAGGTGCGACACAGCGGAGGTTCCTACCACTCGATCCCGCGCTGGCCCTTGCGGCCGGCGTCCATCGGGTGCTTCACCTTGGTCATCTCGGTGACCAGGTCGGCCAGTTCGAGCAGCGGCTCGGGCGCGTAGCGGCCGGTGATCACCACGTGCTGGTTGCCGGGGCGGTTCCGCAGCACCTCGACCACCTCGGCCACGTCGACCCAGCCCCAGTGCATCGGATAGGTGAACTCGTCGAGCACGTACAGCCGGTAGGTCTCGGCAGCCAGGTCGCGCTTGACCTGCTCCCAGCCCTCCTTGGCGGCCTCCTCGCTGGAGTCCAGATCCCGCTGCACCCAGGACCAGCCCTCGCCCATCTTGTGCCAGACGACGCTGCCGCCCTCGCCGGAGGCGCCCAGCACCTTCAGCGCGTTCTCCTCGCCCACCTTCCACTTGGCGGACTTGACGAACTGGAACACCCCGATCGGCCAGCCCTGGTTCCAGGCCCGCAGCGCCATCCCGAAGGCGGCGGTGGACTTGCCCTTGCCGGGGCCGGTGTGCACGGCGGTGATCGGCTGGGTGCGGCGCTGACGGGTGGTCAGGCCGTCGTCGGGGACGACCTCGGGCTTGCCCTGCGGCATCAGGTCACGCTGCCTTTCGCGAGGAGGGGGAGGGGGAGAGCGATCGGTGCGCGTGCACCAGGGCGGCGACGCCCTCGGCGCGCAGCTCGTCCAGGGTGACGGCGGTGGCGTTCAGCCGGGTGGCCAGGGTGCGGGCCAGGCCGAGCCGGACCGGGCCCGACTCGCAGTCCAGCACCACGGCCGCGGTGCCCTGGGCGGCCAGCAGGCCGGCGGCCCGCTCGGCGTCGGCGAGTGCGGCCCGGCCGCCGGTGGCCCGGCCGTCGGTGACCAGCACCAGCAGCGGCCGGCGCAGCGGGTCGCGCAGTCGCTCGATCCGCAGCACCTCGTGGGCCCGCAGCAGTCCGGCGGCCAGCGGGGTGCGACCGCCGGTGGGCAGCCGGTCCAGCCGGGCGGCGCCGACCTCGACCGAGGAGGTGGGCGGCAGGGCCAGTTCGGCCCCGGCACCGCGGAAGGTGATCATGCCGATCTTGTCCCGGCGCTGGTAGGCGTCCATCAGCAGCGAGAGCACCGCGCCCTTGACCGCGGTCATCCGCTGCCGGGCCGCCATCGACCCGGAGGCGTCCACCACGAAGAGCACCAGGTTGGCCTCGCGCCCCCGGCGCACCTGCTCGCGCAGGTCGTCGCCGCGCAGCAGCAGGGCCCGCCCGCTGCGGCCGCGGGCCACCTGGTGCGGTGCGGCGGCCTGCAGGGTGGCGGACAGGTGCAGCCGGGTCAGCCGGCCCTGGGGGCGGCGGGCCCGGATGGTGTGCCCGCTCTCGGTCTCGGCGGGGGAGCGGCGGCCCTGGGCGCCCCGGCCGGTGCCCGGCACCCGGAAGAGCCGGGTGCGGTACGGGTCGCCGGCCGCCACCGGAGCCGACTCGCGGGCCGGGCCGGGGGCGGGGCGGGGCAGCGCGGGGGCGGGCTCGGCGTCGGCGGCCGTGTCGGCGGTGGTGTCGGGGGTGGCGGCGGGCGGCTCGGCACGGTCGGGGGCGGGGGCGCCGCCGCCGTTCGGGCCGTCCGGGCCGCCGTCGGGTCCGTCGCCCGGCCCGCCGTCGTCCGGGGAGTCGGGCGAGTCCGGGGAGTCGGGCGAGTCCGGCGCCTCCGGCGGCTCGGGCTCCGCCTCGGGCTCCGGGTCGCGGTGCTCGCGCAGCGCCCGCTCCAGCTGCTCCTCGTCCAGCCCGGGCGCGTCGAACGGGTTGCGCCGCCGGCGGTGCGGCAGCGCCAGCCGGGCGGCCTGCCGCACGTCGTCCTCGGTGACCGCGGTCCGCCCGGACCAGGCGGCCAGCGCGACCGCGGTGCGGGCCATCACGATGTCCGCGCGCAGCCCGTCCACCTCGAACGAGGCGCAGACCGCGGTGATCTGACGCAGCGCCGCGTCGCCCAACCGCACCTCGGGCAGCAGCGCGCGGGCGGTGGTGATCCGCGCGGCCAGCTCGCGCTCGGCGTCCGCGTAAGCGGCGGCGAAGCCGGTCGGGTCGGCGTCGAAGGCGAGCCGGCGGCGCACCACCTCGGCCCGCTCCACCGGGTCCCGGGTGGCGGCGATCTCCACGGTGAGCCCGAACCGGTCCAGCAGCTGCGGCCGCAGCTCGCCCTCCTCCGGGTTCATCGTGCCGACCAGCAGGAAGCGGGCCGCATGCCGCACCGAGACGCCCTCGCGCTCCACGTAGCTGCGGCCCATCGCGGCGGCGTCCAGCAGCAGGTCCACCACGTGGTCCTGGAGCAGGTTGACCTCGTCGATGTAGAGCACGCCGCGGTGCGCCCGGGCCAGCAGGCCCGGCTCGTACGCCTTGACGCCCTCGGCCAGCGCCCGCTCCAGGTCCAGCGAGCCGACGATCCGGTCCTCGGTGACGCCGACCGGCAGCTCGACCAGACTGGCAGGCCGCTCGGCGGCGGCGCCGGGGTGCGGTCCGTCCGGGCACTGCGGGTCCGGGGCGGTGGGGTCGCAGGCGAACCGGCAGTCGGCGACCACCGCGATCGACGGCAGCAGCCCGGCCAGCGCGCGCACCATGGTCGACTTGGCGGTGCCCTTCTCGCCGCGCACCAGCACCCCGCCGACGGACGGCGAGACCGCGTTGAGCAGCAGGCCGAGCCGCAGGTCCGCCATCCCGACGATCGCGGTAAACGGGTATCGGATGTCGGTCACAGGCGGTCACCCTCCATTGCGCGCGCCGCAGGCGCTCCCGGCGGGACGAACGGCAGCGCGCCGCCCGGTCCGCCCTCGATCAGCCGCCACAGTGCGTCCGTGTCGGAGTGCTCCTCGATCAGATCCCCCAGCCGGTCCAGCCGCTCCTCCCGGGCGGCCGCGAAGCAGGTGTCCGGGGCCGGTACGAAGGCCCGGCCGGCCAGCGCCGCGACCTCGCGCAGGAAGGCCCGGCGGAAGCCGTCGTTCTCCAGCGCACCGTGCCAGGTGGTCCCCCAGACGGACCCCTCTCGGCAGCCGTCGAGGCTCCGTCCTTCGTCATCGGAGATGAACCTGTCCCCGCCGTCCACCGTCACCACGCCGTGGTGGATCTCGTACCCCTCGACCCGCTCGCCGTAGGCCTCGCCCACCGGCCGGCCGAGCACCTTCTCCCGTCCGAAGACCACCTCGGTGGGCAGCAGCCCCAGCCCGGGCACCTCGCCGGCGCCGGACTCCACCTCGTCGGTGATCCGCCGCCCGAGCATCTGGTAGCCGCCGCAGACGCCGAGCACCGGGCGCCCGGCCGCGGCCCGCTCGCGCAGCGCCGGCTCCAGGCCGCGCTCGCGCAGCCAGGCCAGGTCGGCCACGGTGGCCCGGGTGCCGGGCAGCACCACCAGGTCGGCGTCGGCCAGCTCCTCGGGGCGGGTGGCCCAGCGGACCAGCACCCCGGGCTCCTGGGCCAGCGCGTCCAGGTCGGTGAAGTTGGACAGCCGCGGGAAGCGCAGCACCGCCACCCGCAGCACGTCCGCGCCGACCGGGCCCGCCGAGGCCCGGTCCACCACGCTCGCCAGGTCCAGCGAGTCCTCGGCGTCCAGCCAGAGCCCGGACAGCATCGGCAGGGTGCCGAGCACCGGACGGCCGGTCAGCTCGTGCAGCATGTCCAGGCCGGGCTTCAGCAGCCGGGCGTCGCCGCGGAACTTGTTCACCAGCCAGCCGGCCACCAGCGCCTGGTCCTCGGCGCAGAGCAGCGCCAGGGTGCCGAACATCGCGGCGAACACCCCGCCGCGGTCGATGTCGCCGACCACCACCACCGGCAGCCCGGCGGCCCGGGCCAGGCCCATGTTGGCGATGTCCCCGTCGCGCAGGTTGATCTCGGCCGGCGAGCCGGCGCCCTCGCAGACCACCACGTCGAACCGGCGGCGCAGGTCGGCCAGGCACTCCAGCGAGCGCTCCAACAGGTAGGGCTTGCGCTGCCGGTAGTCCAGCGCGCCGACCTCGGCGATCGGCCTGCCGAGCAGCACCACCTGGCTGCGGCCGTCCGCGCCGGGCTTGAGCAGCACCGGGTTCATCGCCGCCTCCGGCTCGACCCGGGCGGCCTGCGCCTGCATCACCTGGGCCCGGCCGATCTCGGCGCCGTCCAGGGTGACCATCGAGTTGAGCGACATGTTCTGCGCCTTGAACGGCGCCACCTTGACGCCCCGGCGGACCAGCCAGCGGCAGATGCCGGCGGTCACCACGCTCTTCCCGGCGTCCGAGGTGGTCCCGGCCACCAACAACGCGTTGCTCACGTGCGTCCCCTCCGCGACAGCGACAGCACGGCGGTCCGCACCGCCACCGTGGTCCCCAGTGCCAGCAGCCCGACCCGGCGGGAGAGCCGGCAGGCGCGTTCGATGTCGGTCACCGCGACCGGGCGCAGCTCGGCGCCCAGCACCGGGCGGTGCTCGGTGCGCTCCCCATACTGCAGGGTGCCGCCGAGCCGCACCCCGAGCGCGCCGGCGAAGGAGGACTCGGCCTGGCCCGCGTTCGGACTGGGGTGCGCGGAGCCGTCCCGGCGCCAGACCCGCCAGGCCCGGTCGCGCTGCTCGGCGGCGGCCACGGTGAGCAGCGCGGTCAGCCGGGCGCCCGGCCAGCCGGCCACGTCGTCCAGGCGGGCCGCCGCCCAGCCGAACCGGCGGTAGCGCGGGGACTTGTGACCAACCATCGCGTCCAGGGTGTTGACCGCGCGGAAGGCCAGCAGCCCGGGCGCGCCCGCGACCGCACCCCAGACCAGGGCGTTGACCACGGCGTCGGCGGTGTTCTCGGCCACCGACTCGACCACCGCGCGGGCGATCTGCTGCTCGTCCAGCGCGCTCGGGTCGCGCCCGCACAGGTGCGGCAGCCGGCGGCGGGCGGCGGCCAGGTCGCCGGCCTGCAGCGCGGCGCCGACCGTGCGGGCCTCGCGGACCAGCGAACTGCCGCCGAGCACGCTGAAGGTGGCACCGGCGGTCAGCAGGGCGGTGCCCGCGGCCCGTTCGCGGCCGAGCAGTCGGGTGAGTCCGTGGGCGCCGGCGGCGACCGCGCCCACGCTCAGCGCGGTGTGCAGGGCGCCCGCGCCCCGGTGGTCGCGCCACAGCGTGCGCTCCAGGCGGCCGGCGGCCCGGCCGAAGAGTGCCACCGGGTGGCCGCGTTCGGGGTCGCCGAACCGGGCGTCGGCGGCGTAGCCGGCCAGGGCGCCCACGGCGTACGGCAGCGCGCGGTGGAGTACCCCCGCCATCTGTTGCGTGTCCTCACTCAGGGTCCGCGCCCTGGATCGACGTGACCGGCGGCGAGAGTCTCCTGGCTCCCCGGGTGGTTGACGCACGCCCGGGCCTTCCCGCGGCCCTGTGACGGACCGCCGTGACCGTGTGTCGGGCGTGCTCCCGGTGACAGTGGCGGGACCGCGCCGGATTCGCACCGGCTTCCTCTCCTTGCCTCCGTTCGGCCCAAGGATCCCATCACGCCCGCGAAGCGGGAGTCAACCAGGTCACCGGCCGTCTTGCTCACACGAGGTCACCGGCGGTCGCCCGGGGTCACACCAGCGGGCCGCGGGCCGGAAGCGTGAGGACCTCCGATCCCCGGTGCAGGTCGTGGGGGCCGCGCTGGTGATTCGTCCAAGGGCGGCAGACGGCCCAGAACCCGGCTTCGTGCGTTCAGCGGCTGGGGGCCCGGCGGCCCCGGCCCTAGCGTCGGCGCATGCGAAGAAGCCGGCCGCCGGCCCCCACCCCGGTCCCGTTCTCCCCGCACGCCGCGCGCGAGCACCGGGTCCTGCTCGGCCTGACCACCGACCAGGTGGCCCACGCGCTGGCCGCGCACGGGGTGCGACTGCTGCCCACCCACGTGGCCGGCTGGGAGAACGGCGAGATCCGCCCCACCGAGGACGAGCTGATCGCCCTCGGCCGGGCGCTCTGGTGCCCGGCGGCCGAACTGATGGGCACCACCCCGGTCGCCCTGCGCGACTTCCGGGTGGCCCGGGAACTGACCCAGCAGCAGGCCGCGAGCCGGATCGGCATGGGCCTGCGCGGCTACGCCGCCGCCGAGCTGAGCGGGCGCTGGACCGGCGACCCGGAACAGAGCGCCGCCCTCTGCGAGGCGCTCGAGGTGAGCCTGCGCGACCTGGTCCGGCTGCAGGGCGCGGACGCCGAACTGGAGCAGCGGGTGCGCCAGTGCCTGGACGGCCGCTGGCAGGCCCAGCTGAAGCCGGTGTCCCGCCTCCTCCCGGTGCCCGCGGACACCCTGGCCGGGGTGCTCGCGGCCCTGCAGAACGAGCGCCAGGCCACCAGCGGCCACTGGGGCACCGGCAACTGGGGCGGCCCCGCACCCGCCACGGGCCAGGCGACGGAGGCGGGGGCGTCCCCGGTCGACCGCTTCTGGTCCCTGCTGGCCCGGCGCTACCGGGGCGCGCTGAAGGTCTGAGGCGGGCGTGGGCGGGGATCCCGCTGGGGCGGCCGGCGTGGCGGGCCAGGTGTAGGTGAGGCAGGTGAGCTGCCGCTGCCCGGACGGCGGCGCTGCGGTGGCCGGGTGGGCGGGGGCGGGGTGGACTGGGACGGTCGTCTCCGAATCCCAGACACCGAATCCCAGACACCGAATCCCAGACACCGAATCCCGGTCACCACCGTGGGGAGAGCCATGCGTTGGGGAACCGCCGCCGTCGCGGCCACCGCCGTCGCCGCCGCCGCGGGTGCGGCCGTCCTGCTGATCGGGCGCCGGGTCTCCGACCTGAGCCTGCGCCCCGAGCTCGCCGAGAGCGGGGCGCCGGTGGGCGAGCCCGCGCTGCGGGTGCACCGGGTGGGCGGGGACGAGGTGGAGCTGACCCGCACGGTGGCCGCCGCCCGGCGCGGCCGTTACGCGTTGGACTGGGCCGGCGGGCACGCGGTGGTCGGCCGGGTGCTGCGGACCGGCCCGCAGACCGTGACCCGCCGGCTGGAGCTGACCGCCGGCAGCCCGTTGCAGAGCGGTACCGAGGTGGAGCTGAGCCCGCGGGTGCTGCGCGGCGACCCGGCCTCCGCCTGCGGGCTGGACTACCTGGACGTGCTGGTGGACGGCGAGCTGGGCGCGCTGCCCGCCTGGTACGTCCCGGCGGTGCGCGGCACCTGGGTGATCGCGGTGCACGGCCGGCTGGCCGACCGCCGCCAGGCACTGCCGGTGCTGCCGCTGCTCAGGCGGCTGAAGCTGCCCGCGCTGGTGGCCAGCTACCGGGGCGACCAGGGGGCGCCCGCCTCGCCGGACGGGATCGGGCACTTCGGCGAGACCGAGTGGCGCGACGTCGAGGCGGCGATCCGGTTCGCCAAGGAGGCGGGGGCCGGGCGGATCGTGCTGTACGGGTGGTCGATCGGCGGGGCGACGGTGCTGCGCTGCGCCGCGGAGTCGGAGTACCGGGGGGAGCTGGCCGGGCTGATCCTGGACTCGCCGGTGCTGGACTGGTCGGCCTCGGTGCGCGGGGTGGCGGCCCGGTCGGGGAAGGTGGGCGCACTGGCGGGCCGGCTGGGCGCGTTGGCCGCGGAGGGGCGCACGGGGGTGGACCCGGTGGGCTTCGACCGGCTGGCGGCCGGCACCGACCTGGCGGCCCCCACGCTGCTGCTGCACAGCCCGCAGGACACGGTGGCGCCGTTCGCCGACGCCCGCCGGCTGGCCGACCGGCGGCCCGACCTGGTGAGCCTGCGCCCGATCCCGGGCGCCGCGCACGCCGCCCTGTGGAACGCCGACGCGCACGCCTACGAGGAGGCCCTGCGCCGGTTCCTGACCCCGCTGCTCTAGCCTCCGGCCCGACCCCACTTCCAGCCGACCGGGTGGCTGTTTCCCGCCGTTTCCCGGCGTTTCCCGCGCCCGTCCCACCGCCGACCGGCCCCGCGGCGCCCCACCGCCACGAACCGCGCCGGGGGTGCCCGCCGCCCGCCGGCCGCCCTCGGTCGCCCCCCGGCCGGCCCCGGATGCACCCGTTTGCCCCGGTTTGCTGCCCCCGCCGCACCCCCGCCGCACCCCCGCCGCACCCCCGCCGCACCCCCGTTCCCCGCGCTCTGCCCACCTTGCTCCGGCTTCGTGATCTTTCGCCGGGGTTCCCCGGTACTTCCGCCGTTTCCCGCCGGTTTCCCCTGGGGAGCGCACTGGGTCACCCCTTGACCACGGTCCGTGGCACCGCTACTGTCGTGCACAGGTCACCGGGCCATCGCCGGGCCCGGTTTGGCCGTTCTTGCCCCGAGTCGCTCGGCCCAGCCACCCCTCGCTGGCGAAGACGCGCCGAACTCGATGTGACAGAAGCCCGGTACACGGGGAAGACTGCACGGCGTGACGTCTCGGAATCCGCGCGACCGTGATGCCCCGCTCCCGCCGACCTCGGGTACCGGCGCGACGGTGACCCGCCTACCCGGCACGGCCCGCCGCGCCGAGGTGGTGCAGCCGGGCCGCCCCGCCGCCCGCAGGCGCACTCCCAAGCCCGCCCCGGGCCGCGGCCGGGTGCCGCTGCCCGAGGGCTTCCCCGGCCCCGCCGAGCTGGCCCCCGCGGCCCGCCTGATGCTCGCCGACGCGGTCCGGGTCGCCCGCTGGGCCGGTGAGCTGGCGGCCGTCGACAAGCGTGGCGAGCTGCTCCCCGACGACGCCCGGGCGGCCGGTCGGGCGTTGGCCATGACGGTCGGCGCCGCGGCCAAGGCCTGGGGCCAGGCCCTGCTGGTCGGCCTGGTCGAGCTGCGGGACGGCGGCGCCGGCCCGGGCTGGCGGCTGCACGCCTGGGAGCACGACGACGAGGCGGTGCTGCGCGGCTGGTCCGGGCTGTTCGACGCCTGGACGCTGCTCGCCCCGGTGCCGCCGGCCGCGCTGCGCGGGGTCTTCGCCGTGCTGGCCGGCCAGGCCGTCGACCAGGCCCCGCAGCTGCTCTCCTTCCTGCACCTGGTGGACGGGCCGGTGGTCGAGTCGGAGCTGCTGGAGCTGCTCCGCCGCGGCCTGGACGAGCGCCGGATCGGCGCCGGCTCCGGCTTCGCCACCCTCTCCCCGGTGCCGCACGCGGCCTCCGCGGTCTCCGCGGTGCGCGGGACCTGCCGGGAGCCGCAGGTGGACACCCCGGCGGCCACCTCCGACATCGCCGCGGTGCTGGACTGGATGCTGGACGGCCTGGCCGCCGTCGGCGCGCTGACCCGGGTGGACGCCGCCGCCGAGCTCTCCCGGCTCGGGCACTGGGCGGTGCGGGCCAAGCTGGAGGAGATCTGCACGGTCGCGCAGACCGCGGCCGGTCACATCGAGCAGGGCGCCCTGGAGCTGCTGGACGCCTGCGCCCACTACACGCCCGGCCCGGCCCGCGCCGAGTACCGGGCCTGGGTCGCGGCCCGGCCCGCGGACCGCGCGGTGGCCGAGCTGCTGGAGGCCGCCCGGGGCGAGGACGCGCTGCTGCGCGGGCTCGCCTTCGAGGCGCTGCGGGTGGCCGGCGGCACCGCCGAGCAGGCGGTGCGCGCCGCCACGGACGAGCCGGTGCTGCGCCCCTACGCGCTGCTCTGGCTGGCCGAGCAGTCGGAGGAGGACGGGGTGGTCCCGTCCGACGTGCTGAGCGCGGAGGACGCCGCCTGGCTCTGGGTGGACACCGCGGCCGCGGTGCTGGACCACGGCGAGACGGAGCTGCTGGTCGGCCACGTCGAGGGCGCCAGCGCCGGCGACCCGGTCCGGCTGTTCGCCCGGGCCCGGCAGTCGGGGCACGCCCGCGCCGCCTCGGTGCTGACCGCGGTCGCCGGGGTGCACCCGGACCCGGCGGTGGCCCGGGCCGCCCGCCGCTCGGCCTTCAGCGTCCACCACGGCGGGGCCTGACCGCCAACCCCCCCGGCCGGGACCCCCAGGACGCCCACCGGGCCGCCCTCAGGACGGCCTCCAGGACCCCGCCCCCGGACGCCCGGCACGCTCCCGGGAGCCACGAACGCCGCGGGACCCGAAAAAAAGAGGGAGGGGGGGGGAGGGGGGTGGGGGAGAGGGGGGGAGGGGTGGGGAGGGGGGGGGGGGGGGGGGGGGAGGAGAGGGGGGG
>NZ_JBNQTI010000070.1:0-40385 GCF_050325825.1 Kitasatospora sp. LaBMicrA B282 | reverse complement strand
TCCGATCTCCCCGAGGGCGGCGCCCAGGAAGCTGCGCCGCGCGGGCGCGGCCGGGCAGCCGGCCGCCTCCGCGGCGGCGGCAGCGGCGGCCGCCTGGTGCGGGAAGGGGCAGGAGCCGCTGGTGCTGGGCTGGTTCGTCATCAGGCGGACTTCCGGATCTCGAGCAGGTCGGGGATCGGGGCGAGGTCTTCGAGCAACTGGCCGGTGGCGCCGTTGAGCTGCGTGCGGGTCGCGGGGTCGAGCTGCTGGACCGGGGTCCAGCTGCCGTCCGCGTGGTGCGCCCCGGTCAGCAGGTCGGCGACCCGCTGGAGGTCACCGTGCACGGTGCCGAGCAGCTGCGGACTGCGGGCCTGGATCAGCGGGGTGAGCACCGAGAGCAGCTCCTGGGTGCCGGCCAGGTTGGCCTGCGCGGTGGCCAGGTTGGTGCCGCTGCCCTCGTCGGTGTCGGCGGTCAGCTCGAACTGGAGGGTGTTCTCCAGGATCTCGTGGGTGCGCAGCGGCAGGTCGGTGGGGTCGAAGTCCTGGGTCGGGAAGGCCTGGCCGAGCCCGGCCACGTCGGTGACCAGCTGGTCGGCCACCGGGCTCAGGTCGGCGGCGGACTGTCCGTGCCACAGGCCGTACTCCAGCCGGTGGAAGCCGCTGAAGTCCTTGTCCTGGACGCCGTCCGGCAGGCCGTCGGCCCGGCCGTTGATCTTCTTGTCGAAGTCGGCGAAGGTGCCGTAGGCCGCACCGAGCGAGGAGTACTGCAGGTGGGCGGTGAGCCAGTCGGCCTTGGCCGCGGCCAGGTCGCCGCCGTGCAGGTCGGCCTGCAGCTTCTGGGTGTCGGTCAGCAGGGTGGCCAGGCCCGTGGTGACGTAGGCCTTGTACTGGTCGAGCGGGCCCTTGAGGTCGTCCTCGGAGACCGGCAGCACCGCCGCCACCTGCTGCCCGCCGTCGACGTGCACGGTGGCCGAGGTCACCGGGTCGCCGCCGGTGGGCACGCAGCGCCAGGCCAGGTCGCCGGTGCCGATGGTGGCGGTCAGCGGGCGGGTGGTGCCGGGGGCCAGGCCCTCGATCTCGCCGTAGACCGCGTTGGTGGCCGGGTTGACCAGGTAGACCTCGGAGGTCTTGGCGCCGGCGTTGTGCATCTGGAAGGTCTGCTGGCCGGGCTGCGGGGTGCCGAAGCCCTTGCCGCACTGGTCCTTGGCGTCCGAGACGGTCACCGTGGCGGCCGTGGCCGGCTTGCCGTCGCTGACCGCGATCACCACGCCGGCCACCACCGCGGGGACGGTGACCAGCGCGGCCGGCAGCAGCCAGCGCGGGCGCGGCCGGCGGGGCGCCGGCTGCGCGGCACCCGACTGCTCCTCGGCCGGCTGCTCGGCGGCGGTCGCCGCGGCGGTGCCGGCGGCCTCGGCCTCCACCACCGGCTGGGCGGCCGGCGCGGGCGCGGCGGGGCGCACCCCGCGGACGAACAGCGGCAGCACCACGGCCAGGTAGAGCAGGTAGCCGACCACCTGGAGCCAGGTCATGGTGACGGTCAGGTTGAGGACGCCCTGGACCAGGGTGGCGTACCAGGAGCCGGCGTCCAGCGAACCGCTCAGGTCGAAGGCGTAGGCGTGCCCGCCGGGCAGCACCCCGCCCTCCTGCAGGTCGCGCAGGCCGTAGCTGAGCACCCCGGCCGCGATGACCACCAGCACCAGGCCGGTGCGGGTGAAGAAGGTGGTCAGGTTGATCTTCAGCACCCGGCGGTACAGGCCCCAGCAGAGCCCGGCGGCGAGCACCAGGCCGATCCCGGCGCCGATCGCCGGACCCTTGGCCTCACCGGCCGAGCGGGCCGTGGTCCAGAGGAAGAGCGAGGTCTCCAGGCCCTCCCGACCCACCGCCAGGAAGCTGGTGACGACCAGCATCCCGGCGCCCATACCGAGCGCGGCGGTGACCTTCTCTCGGATCTCGGCCGAGAGGTTGCGGGCGGACTTGCGCATCCAGAAGACCATCGCGGTGACGAAGGCCACCGCGATCAGGCTGAGCGTGCCGCCGAAGGCCTCCTGGGCGGTCCCGGAGAGGTTGGCCGCGGTGAAGGTGAGCACCGCACCGAAGCTGAGCGCCACCGCGATGGCCGCCAGGACGCCGGCCCAGACCTGCGGCAGGCGGCCCTTCTCCCCGGAGCGGACCAGGGTGGCGACCAGGATCGAGACGATGAGTCCCGCCTCCAGGCCCTCCCGGAGCCCGATCAGAAAGCTTGGAAACGCGTCGTCCCACATGGGTGCTGAACTCCCCCAGGCGTCCGGTACCGCCCAGCGGACAGGGTGCACCGCGGAGCGCGACCAAGCGCCCAGCGCGCTTAGCTTAGGCATACCTTAGCCAGGGCTCCCGTGGGCGTCCACGGCGGGGGTGGGGGAAAAGTTAGCCAAGCCTTAGCTGACCGGACGTGAGTCGGCCCAGACGCCCTCGAACTCCTCGCGGTAGACCTCCAGCAGGCCGGCCTCGCCCACCTCGCCCTCGGCCTCCTCCACCGCAGGCCGCAGCACCAGGGCGGGCGACTCGATGCCGCGGGCGCGGCGCAGGTAGGGCTGCACCACGCCGACGTCCCCGCCGCGCCGCCGGGCCGCCACCGTCCGGGCGCCCTCGACCAGATATGCAGTGAACCTCGGCGTCTCGTCGAAGACCCGGATCTCGAAGGCCCCCGGATCGCGCAGCCGGGCCCGCACCCGGCGCACGTGCATGATGTTCATCTCGATCGAGCGGGACAGCTCGCCGCGCCCCAGGCCCAGCTCGCGCTCGCGCCGGCGCACCGCGCTGCTGGCCGGGTTGAGGAAGAGCAGCCGCATCCGGCAGCCCTCGGCGGCCAGCCGGGCCAGCCGCTTGCCGGTGTAGTTCTGGCAGAGCGCACCGAGCGCGATGCCGATCGCGTCCAGCCGCCGGGCCCCCTCCAGCAGGTCCTCCATCGGCACGTCGCGCTGCAGCCGGATCCGGTCGGCGTGCACCGCGGCCACGTCCGCGTACCGCCCGGCCACCAGCTCCTCGATCACGTCGGCGGGCAGGTGGGCCCCGCCGGCGGGCCGCCCGTCCAGCAGGCCGAGCACCCGGGCGGCGGCCCGCTCGGTCTGCGCCAGCACGGTGTGCGAGAGGCTGCGGTTGCGGGAGACCACGTGCCGGGCGACCTCCAGCTCGTCCAGCGCCAGCTCGATCTCCCGGCGGTCGTCCAGGTAGGGCTCGAAGCAGGGCCAGTGCTGCACCATCAGCTCGCGCAGCTGCGGCAGGGTGAGGAAGACCAGCGGGTCGTCGTCGGCCGGGTCGAGCAGGAAGCCCTTGCGGCGGCTCACCTCGCGCACCGCGGCCGCCCGCCGCACCCACTCCTCGCCGACCGGCCCGGCCGCGGCGGTGACCCAGTCCGCGCCGTGGGCGGGCTGGTAGACCGGGCGCAGCAGGTCGTCGAGGAGCGCCCGCAGCCGCTGCTCCACCAGGTTGAGCCAGACGTAGGCCCGGCCGGTCAGCCGGACCCGCTGGTAGGCCCGCTGCCACTGCTCGCCGCTCCAGGCGGGCGCCGCCTCGGGGCCGAGCTGCGCCGGGAGCAGCCGCCCGCCGCCGGGCGAGCCGAGCACCGCGGTCGGCGCCTCGGACCGGGATCCGCCACCCGCCGTTCCGCTGGGCCCTTCGGGCCATTCGTCGGCGGGGAAGACCATCTGATTACCTCGACTCTCGGCACCCGGCCCTGTGACGATCAAGACTACTGCGCGGCCCGCGCGGCGGTCAGCCCGTTGCCTTTCCGCAACCGAAACCCCCTCAGCCCCCGGGCCCCGCAGCGGGCTCGGGCCGGCGGGGCCCCCGCCACCGGCCGCCACCGCCCGCCCGTTCGGGCGAATGCGGGCCGAAAGCGCGTCAGATCACCGGTGGCGCGGCGACGATGGCGGGCGGCGCACAGAAGAATGGCGGCCAGTGGCCGCGGGCTGTGTCGTGCATCACGCCGGGTGGCGCCCCGACATGGGCCGCGCGCCGCCCGGGCATACCGCTCCCAGCGGTGCGCCGCCGTCCCGAGCGAGCGTCAGCTCCACTCCACCGCACGGAAGTTGAAGCCTATGCAGGTCTGGCCGGGGCAACCGTACCCGCTGGGTGCCACCTACGACGGGGTGGGCACCAACTTCGCGGTGTTCTCCGAGAGCGCCGACCGGATCGAGCTGTGCCTGCTCGCCCCGGACGGCACCGAGACCGCCGTCGAGCTGCGCGAGACCGATGCCTTCGTCCGGCACGCCTACCTGCCCGGCATCCAGCCCGGCCAGCGCTACGGCTTCCGGGTGCACGGGCCCTACGACCCGGCCCGCGGCCACCGGCACAACGGCGCCAAGCTGCTGCTCGACCCCTACGCCAAGGCGATGAGCGGCACCATCGACTGGGACGAGTCGGTCTACGGCTACCACTTCGGCGCCCCCGAGCGCCGCAACGACCTGGACTCCGGCCCGCACACCATGCACTCGGTGGTGATCAACCCCTACTTCGACTGGGGCAACGACCGCCCGCCGCACACCGACTACCACCGCTCGGTGATCTACGAGGCCCACGTCAAGGGCCTCACCCGGCTGCACCCGGGCATCCCCGAGGAGATCCGCGGCAGCTACGCGGCGCTCGCCCACCCGGCGCTGATCGAGCACCTGGCCGAGCTCGGGGTGACCGCGATCGAGCTGATGCCGGTGCACCAGTTCGTCCGCGACCACCGGCTGCGCGACCTGGGCCTGACCAACTACTGGGGCTACAACACCATCGGCTTCTTCGCCCCGCACGGCTCCTACTCCTCGGTGGGCGACCTGGGCCAGCAGGTGCAGGAGTTCAAGTCGATGGTCAAGGCGCTGCACGCGGCCGGGATCGAGGTGATCCTGGACGTGGTCTACAACCACACCGCCGAGGGCAACCACCTGGGCCCCACGCTCTCGCTGCGCGGCCTGGACAACGCCTCCTACTACCGGCTCGCCTCCGACCGCCGCTACTACCTGGACACCACCGGCACCGGCAACACGCTGCTGATGCGCAGCCCGCACGTGCTCCAGCTGATCATGGACTCGCTGCGCTACTGGGTCACCGAGATGCACGTGGACGGCTTCCGCTTCGACCTGGCCGCCACCCTGGCCCGGCAGTTCCACGAGGTGGACCGGCTCTCCTCGTTCTTCGACCTGGTCCAGCAGGACCCGATCGTCTCCCAGGCCAAGCTCATCGCCGAGCCCTGGGACCTCGGCGAGGGCGGCTACCAGGTGGGCGGCTTCCCGCCGCTGTGGACCGAGTGGAACGGCAAGTACCGCGACACCGTGCGCGACCTGTGGCGCGGCGAGCCGGCCACGCTGGCCGAGTTCGGCTCCCGGCTGACCGGTTCCTCCGACCTCTACCAGCACGACGGCCGGCGCCCGATCGCCTCGATCAACTTCATCACCTGCCACGACGGCTTCACCCTGCGCGACCTGGTCTCCCACAACGACAAGCACAACGAGGCCAACGGCGAGCAGAACCGCGACGGCGAGAGCCACAACCGCTCCTGGAACTGCGGCACCGAGGGCCCCACCCAGGACCCGCGGGTGCTCGAGCTGCGGGCCCGCCAGCAGCGCAACTTCATCGCCACCCTGCTGCTCTCGCAGGGCGTGCCGATGCTCTCGCACGGCGACGAGCTGGGCCGCACCCAGCTCGGCAACAACAACGCCTACTGCCAGGACGGCGAGCTCTCCTGGGTGCACTGGCCCGGCGACCGGCAGCTGCTGGAGTTCACCCAGGGCATGGTCTGGCTGCGCCGCAACCACCCGGTCTTCCGGCGCCGCCGGTTCTTCCGCGGCCGCCCGGTGGCCGCGGCGCACGACGAGCTGACCGACCTCGCCTGGTTCACCCTCAGCGGCGAGGAGATGACCGAGCGGGACTGGACGACCAGCTACGCCAAGTCGCTGACGGTCTTCCTGAACGGCGCCGCGATCTCCGAGCCGGACCGGCGCGGCGGGCGGATCACCGACGACTCCTTCCTGCTGATGTTCAACGCGCACCACGAGTCGCTGCAGTTCACCGTCCCGCACGGGCACGGCGAGGAGTGGCAGGTGGTGGTGGACACCACGCTGGCGACCCTGCCGACCCCCGGCACCGGCCTGCGGATCAAGGAGGGCGACGGCATCTGGCTGGCCGACCGCTCCCTACTGGTACTCAAGCGGTGCGCCGGGTAGGCATCCGAGGTGACCTCACCCCCCACCGCGAGCTACCGGCTCCAGTTGCAGCCCTCCTTCACCCTGGCGGACGCCGCGGCGGCCGTCCCCCACCTGGCCGGCCTCGGCGTCTCGCACCTGCACCTGTCGCCGCTGCTGGAGGCGGCCCCCGGTTCGACGCACGGGTACGACGTGGTCGACCACACCCGGATCAGCGAGGCGCTCGGCGGCGAGCCGGCGCTGCGCGCGCTGGCCGCCACCGCCCGCGCGCACGGGCTGCGGCTGATCGCCGACCTGGTGCCCAACCACATGGCGGTGCCGGTCCCCGAACGGCTCAACCAGCCGCTCTGGCAAGTGCTGCGGGACGGGCCCACCTCGCCGTACGCCGGCTGGTTCGACATCGACTGGCAGGCGCAGGGCGGCCGGATCCTGCTGCCGCTGCTCGGCGACCGGCTCGGTGCGGTGCTGGACCAGCTGAAGGTGGACCAGGACACCCTGCGGTACTACGACCACGTGCTGCCGCTGCGCCCGGGCACCGAGCGGCTGGCGCTGCCCGAGCTGCTGACCCGCCAGCACTACCGATTGGCCTGGTGGCGGCTGGCCGCCAGCGAGGTCAACTACCGCCGGTTCTTCAGCATCAACGAGCTGATCACGCTGCGGGTCGAGGACCCGGAGGTGTTCGCGGCCACCCACGGCGTGCTGCTGCGGCTGCACGCCGAAGGGGTGCTGGACGGCTTCCGGGTGGACCACCCGGACGGGCTGGCCGATCCGCGCGGCTACCTGCGCCGGCTGGCCGCGGCGACCGGCGGCGCCTACACGGTGGTGGAGAAGATCCTCAGCGGGCCGGAGCGGCTGCCCGCGGACTGGCCGTGCGCGGGCACCACCGGGTACGACGCGCTGCGCCGGATCGACGGGGTGCTGACCGACGGCGCCGGGGTGCGGCGGCTGACCGGGCAGTACGCCGAACACACCGGGCGGCACTCCTCGGCGGCGGCCGAGGCCCGCCGCGGCCGGGCCGAGATGGTCGCCCCGCAGGGCGAGTTGGCCGCCGAGGTGAACCGGCTGGTCCGGCTCGCCGAGCGGATCGGCGCGGCCGAACCGGCGCTGGCCGACCACGCCCCGGCGGCGGTGCGCGAGGCGCTGTGCGAGCTGTTCACCGCCTACACCGTCTACCGGCCCTACGTCCCGCTCGACGAGGACCGGCCGGTCGCCGAGGCCCCCACCGGCACCCCCGAGCTGGTCGAGCTGCTGAGCCGGGGCCGGCTCGGGCGCAGCGCGCTCAAGGACGAGTTCCACGTCCGGTTCGCCCAGACCGCCGTGGCCGTCGCGGCCAAGGGGGTCGAGGACACCGCGTTCTACCGCTGGTACCCGCTGCTCAGCCTGAACGAGGTCGGCGGCGACCCGGAGCACCCGGGCCTCGAGGTGGCCGACTTCCACCGCTGGTGCGCGGAGACCGAGCAACACTGGCCGCACACCATGACCGCGCTCTCCACCCACGACACCAAGCGCAGCGCCGACGCCCGGGCCCGGCTCGCGGTGCTGGCCGAACTGCCCGAGGAGTGGGCGGCGCAGTGCCGGGCCTGGTCCGCGCTGGCCGGCCCGCTCGCCGACCGCAACGCCGAGTGGCTGCTCTGGCAGACCCTGGTGGCGGCCTGGCCGATCGAGGGCGAGCGGCTGCGGCAGGTGCTGCTCAAGGCGCTGCGCGAGGCCAAGCTGGCCACCTCCTGGACCGCCCAGGACCCGGCGTACGAGAGCGCGGTGCTCGAGCACGCCGCGGCGGTGCTCGCCCACCCCGAACTGCGCGAGCGGATCGCCGCGTTCAGCGCCCGGCTGGAGCCGTACGCGCAGTCCAACAGCCTGGCGGCCGCGCTGCTGCACCTCACCGTGCCGGGCGTGCCCGACCTCTACCAGGGCAGCGAGTTCCCGCTGCACACCCTGGTCGACCCGGACAACCGGGCGCCGGTCGACTTCGCCGTCCCCGCGGACGGGCTCGGCGACTTCGCCCGCCGCAAGCTCCACCTCACCCGCACCGCGCTCCACCTGCCCCGCCCGCTCGGCCGCTACCGCCCGCTGCCCGCGGGCCCGCACCTGGTCGCCTTCCAACGCGGCCCGGACCTGACCGTGGCCGCCACCCGGCTGCCCTGCGCGCTGGCCCGCAGCGGTCGACCCGCCCGCCTGGAGCTGCCGGGGCGCTGGCGTAATCTGCTCACGGACGGCCCTTTTGACGGCACGGTGGAAACCGTCGCCCTGCTCATCCGGGAGAACGCGTGAGGTATCGAGTCTGGGCGCCGAACGCGGCGCGGGTCGAGGTCGAGGTGGACGGGCGCGGCCATCCGCTCGCCGCGGTCGAGGACGGCTGGTGGCAGGGCGAGGCCCCGGTGGGGTCGGACTACGGCTTTCGGCTGGACGGCGGTCCGGTGCTGCCCGACCCGCGCTCGGCCCGGCAGCCGCACGGCCCGCACGGGCCGAGCCGGCTGGTCGACCACGCCGCCTTCCACTGGTCGGACACCGACTGGCACGGCCGCCCGCTGGCCGGCTCGGTGGTCTACGAGCTGCACGTCGGCACCTTCACCCCGGCCGGCACCTTCGCCGGGGCGATCGAGCGCCTGGACCACCTGGTCGAGCTGGGGGTGGACTTCGTCGAGCTGCTGCCGGTCTGCCCCTTCCCCGGCACGCACGGCTGGGGCTACGACGGGGTGTCGCTGTGGGCGGTGCACGAGCCCTACGGCGGCCCGGAGGGCCTCAAGCGCTTCGTGGACGCCGCCCACCGCAAGGGTCTGGGCGTCATCCTGGACGTGGTGCACAACCACCTCGGGCCCTCCGGCAACTACCTGCCCGTCTACGGCCCGTACTTCACCGACCGGCACCACACCCCCTGGGGCACCGCGGTCAACCTGGACGCGCCCGGCTCCGACGAGGTGCGCGACTACCTGATCGGCAGCGCCCTGGCCTGGCTGCGCGACTACCGGATCGACGGCCTGCGGCTGGACGCGGTGCACGCCCTGGTGGACGAGCGGGCGGTGCACTTCCTGGAGGAACTCGCCACCGCGGTCGACACCTTGGGCGCCCAGCTGAACCGGCCGCTGTTCCTGATCGGCGAGTCCGACCTGAACGACCCGCGGCTGTTCCGCCCGCGGGTGGCCGGCGGCCTCGGCCTGACCGCCCAGTGGAGCGACGACTTCCACCACGCGCTGCACTGCGCCGCCACCGGCGAACGCCAGGGCTACTACGCCGACTTCGGGCAGCACCCGATCGCCGCGCTGGCCCGCGTGCTGACCCGGGGCTGGTTCCACGACGGCACCTGGTCCTCCTACCGCGGCCGCCACCACGGCCGCCCGTTCCCGACCGGCGAGGGCCACCGGCTGCTCGGCTACGCCCAGACCCACGACCAGATCGGCAACCGGGCCGTCGGCGACCGCCTGACGGCCGGCCAACTGGCCCTGACCGCCTGCCTGGTGCTCACCTCGCCGTTCACCCCGATGCTCTTCATGGGCGAGGAGTGGGGCGCCGCCACCCCCTGGCAGTACTTCACCGACCACACCGACCCCGAGCTCGCCGAGGCGGTCCGCCAGGGCCGCCGCCGCGAGTTCGCCGCCACCGGCTGGAGCGCGGCGGAGGTCCCCGACCCGCAGGCGCCCGCCACGGTGCTGGCCTCCACCCTGGACTGGACCGAGCCGCAGCGCGGGGAGCACGCCGAACTGCTGGCCTGGTACCGGCAGTTGATCCGACTGCGGCGCACCCACCCGGCGCTGATGGCGCCCGAGCTGGCCGCGGTCCGGGTCGAGGCCGACGAGGCGGGCGGGCGGCTGACCGTGCACCGCGGCGGCTACCGGGTCGCGGTGAACTTCGGGGAGCGGCCGGGCGAGCTGCCGGCCGGGCCGGTGCTGGCGAGCTGGGGCGAGGCGGCGGACGGCAAGCTCGGGCCGCGCTCCTGCGCGATCGTCGGCCCGCTGGACTGAGACTCGCTGGACCGGTCCAGCTGGACCGAGACCCGCTGGACCGGTCCCGCCCTCAGTTCCCGAGGAAGGCGCTGATCCGCGCCCGCAGGCCCGCCGCGTCCAGTCCGTAGGCGGCCAGGTGCTCGGCCATCGAGCCGTAGTGGCGGTGCTCCTCGCGGGGCACCCCGAGGCCGAGCACCCGGTGCGGCAGGTCGGCCAGCGCCTGGTGCGCCTCGTTGTTGGAGGTGCCGGCCAGGTAGGGCTCGACCAGCACCACGTCGCTCGCCCCGGTGGCGCGCAGCGCGGCGGCGTCGAAGGGCCGCACCGAGGTGGCGTACAGGACGGTGACGTCCAGCCCCTCGGTGGCGGCCAGCACCGTGTCCAGCATCGGCCCGACCGCCAGCACCGCGGCGCTGCCGGCTCCGCTGCGCACGGTCAGGAAGCGGCCCGGCTCGACCGCCCGCGCCTCGGCGTTCTGCTGCAGCGAGAGGCGCAGGTAGACGTTGCGGTCCCCGTCGGCCACCGCGTGCCGCAGCAGCGTCTCGGCCTCGTCCGGGTGCCCGGGCACGTGCACGGTCCAGCCGGGCAGGGTGTCGAGCAGCGCCACGTCGCCCGGGCTCATGTGGGTGCGCCCGCCGGCCGGCCAGTCGTACGAGCCCAGCGCGCTGACCAGCACCGCCCCCGCGCCCTGGTGGCCGAGGTCCAGCTTGACCTGCTCGAAGGGCCGCTCGATCAGGAAGCTGGCGAAGGTGTGCGCGATCGGGCGCAGCCCGGCCAGCGCCAGCCCACCGGTCACCCCGATCAGCAGTTGTTCCCGGATGCCGACGTTGAGCACCCGGTCGGGGTGGGCGGCGCGGGCCTCGGTGAAGCTCGCGGCGCTGATGTCGGCCAGCACCAGCGCGGTGCGCGGGTCCTGCTCGAGCAGGTCGGTGGTGACGGTGATGAAGCGGTCCCGCATGGTGTCCATGGTGTGCTGTCCCCCAGCTGTTTCTCGTTGCTCCGGCTTCTTCGCCCGGTGTCGCGGGCCGTGTTGCTGCGGCCGCGCTCAGTCCTTCGGCTCCACCCGGGCGACCACCGCGTGCGGGCGGCCCGGGTGCGCCAGGGTGTAGGCGGCGTGCAGTGCGGCGTGGTCGTGGCCGTCGACCGTGACGGCCGACCAGCCGGCGGCCTCGAAGCGGGCTGCGATCCCGCCGCTCCAGCCGTGGGTGGCCGAGGAGTTGTCGATCACGATGGTGTGCAGCCGCTCCAGCCCGACGGCACCGGCGTAGGCCACCGCCTCGTGGTTGCTGCCCTCGTCGAACTCGGCGTCACCGATCAGCGTCCAGACGGCGGGCTCCTGCCGGCCCTGGGCCCGCAGGCCGAGCGCGGTGCCGACGGCCAGCGGCAGGCCGTGGCCCAGCGAGCCGGAGCCGATCTCCACCCCGGGGACCAGCGTGCGGTCCGGGTGGTGGCCGAGCGGCGAGTCGTAGCCGCCGAAGCCGTCCAGCCACTCCTCCGGCACGAAGCCCTTGGCGGCCAGCACCGCGTAGTAGGCCATCGGGCCGTGGCCCTTGGAGAGCAGGAAGCGGTCCCGGTCCGGGTCCGCGGGGTCGGCGACCCGCAGCACCCGCTGGTACAGCACCCAGAGCGCGTCCAGCGTGGACAGGGCGGCCGGGCCGTGCTTCTCGGCCCCGGTCATCCGGCTCAGCAGGCCGGGCAGTTCGTCGTAGGTCTTGATCACGGGGACCAGCCTGCAACTTCAAGTCGACTTGAGGTCAAGCCCTAGAATCCGGTGCCATGAGCAACCAGCTGACCATCGGCGAACTGGCCGCCCGCAGCGGCCTGGCCCCCTCGGCCCTGCGCTACTACGAGGAGCTCGGCCTGATCCACGCCGAGCGCACCGCGGGCGGGCGGCGCCTGTTCGCCCGGCAGGCGCTGCGCCGGGTCGCGTTCGTCCGGGCCGCGCAGACCGTCGGCCTCTCGCTCGACGAGGCCCGCGAGGCGATGGCCGATCTGCCCGTCGACCGCTCCCCCAGCGCCGGCGAGTGGCGCCCGGTCGCCACCGCCTGGCAGCAGCGGATCGACGAACAGATCGCCGACCTGGAGCGGCTGCGCGACCACCTCACCGGCTGCATCGGCTGCGGCTGCCTCTCGCTCGGCAAGTGCGCGCTCTACAACCCGGGCGACGTCCAGGGCGCCGAGGGCCCGGGCGCCCGCAAGCTCCCCCGGCGCGCCCGGGCGGCCGACTGACCGACCGCGCGCGCCGAGCTGGCCGGTCCGGGTCGGCCGGCCCGGCCCGCCCTCAGTGCCCGGCTCAGGACCCGGCGAGGAAGCCGGCCACCGCCGCCACGAAGGCCTCGGTGTTGTCCAGCATGATGTTGTGCCCGCAGTCCGGGATGCCCAGCACCTCGACGCCCGCCGCGGCCAGCTGCGCCCGCCCGGCCGGCTCCCCCTCGTCGGCCGGGAAGAGGTAGCTGCGCGGGACCTTCAGCCCGACCAGCTGCTCGCGCATGGTCGGCTCGCTGCCCCGGGCCAGCCGCACCGCGCTGCGGTGCAGGGCCAGCGGGTCGGCCAGCCGCATCGTCGACCACCAGTGCGCGCCGACCCGCTCGCGCACCTCGGCCAGGCCGCCGGCCAGGAACTCCGCCTCGGTGTAGGAGGCGATCCCGCTGCTGCCGATGGCACCGGGCCGCACCACCACCGGGTCCAGGTTGGCGTCGATCAGCACCAGGCGGGCCACCAGCTCGGGGTGGCGGGCGGCCAGCAGGATGGCCACCGAGCCGCCCATGCTGTGGGCGATCACGTCCGCGCCCGCCACCCCGGCCTCCCGCAGCAGCACCGCCACCGTGTCGGCGTGCTCCTCCAGCGAGTACCCGAAGTCGGCCGGCCGGTCGCTGAGCCCGAAGCCCAGCAGGTCCACCAGCAGCGAGCGGTGGCCCGCCAGCGCCGGGTGGGTGGCGCTCCCGGTGAAGTACGGGGCCGCGGCGGCCCCGAGCCCGTGCAGGTAGACCCGCGCGGGCTCGGCCTCACCGGCGATCTCCACCCAGCGCATGACGGCTCCGGCGGGGGTGACTCGGGCGGCGTGCATACGGGTCCTCTCGGCTCAAGTACCAGGTCCTCAGGACTATATGACGAGCACTCGTCGAGCCGCATGGCACTGGCTTCCCAGTTGCGCAGTGCAGATCTGTGAACTTATTGCCGGCACTCCCGCTTCCAAGAATGAAACCTGTGCGGATCCGGCCGCACCGGTTCTCCGAAAGAGGGAAAAGTCGTGCGCGTGCGCAACGTTGTCCTTGAGATCACCGCCCTGCTGGTCACCGCGGCGGCCACCGCCCTCCCGCTGACCTGCACCGTTGCCGCCGCCACGCCCACCACCGCGGCCGTCGCGGCGAAGCCGGCCGCCGCCGCGCCGGCCGCCGACCCCAGCACCGCCACCACCCCCACCGCAACCGCCACCGGCGGCCCGAACGACCACGGCTGGGACTGATCCACCCCCACTGATCCCACCGGCCCCACCGGCCCCACCGGCCCCACCCCAGAGCCCACTTGCGAGGAGAGCAGATGACCATCACCCCGGCCCTGGAAGCCGACACCGCCCCCGCCGCCCTGCACGGCCCCGAGATCGAACTGCGCAGCACGATCGGCGTGGAGCTGGTCGACCACACCGCCTCGGACCTGGCCGTGGTGCGCGCCGCGCGCGTCTCCACTGCCGGTGAGCAGGCGCACCGCGAGGAGCGCGGCGACGACTACCTCGCCGGCCTGATCCGCTACCTGATGCGCAGCCGGCACGGCAGCCCGTTCGAGCACAACTCGCTGACCTTCCTGGTGCACGCGCCCATCTTCACCATCCGGCACATGATGCGGCACCGGATGTGGTCGTTCAACGAGGAGAGCGCCCGCTACAAGGACCTGAAGAACGTCTTCTACGTCCCCGACCGGGACCGCGCGCTGCGCCAGGAGGGCAAGCCCGGTCACTACCAGTACGTCCCGGGCAGCGACCACGACCACGAGCTGCTCAGCACCTCGGCCAGCGCCTCCTACCGGGCCGCGTTCCGCGAGTACCAGCGGATGCTGGACGCCGGCATCGCCCGCGAACTGGCCCGCATGGTGCTGCCGGTGGCCACTTACTCCACCGTCTACGCCACCTGCAACGCCCGCTCGCTGATGCACTTCCTGGGCCTGCGCACCAACCGCGCCGACGCCGCCTACGTCTCGCACCCGCAGCGCGAGATCGAGCTGGTCGCCGAGCAGATGGAGCAGGAGTTCGCCCGGCTGATGCCGCTGACCCACGCCGCGTTCGAGGAGTTCGGGCGGGTCAGCCCCTGACCTGAGGAGGTCGCACGATGCGCGTCACGGTCTACGCCGGATCCGCCCTGGGCAACCGGGCGGCCTACCGGGAAGCGGCGGCGCTGTTCGCCAAGGAACTGGTCGCCGCGGGCCACGAGATCGTCTACGGCGGCGGCGCCGCCGGGCTGATGGGTGTGGTGGCCGACGCCGCGCTGGCCGCCGGCGGCCGGGTCACCGGGGTGATCCCGCAGCACCTGGTCGAGGCCGAGGTGGCCCACCGCGGGCTGACCCGGCTGCACGTGGTCGACACCATGCACCAACGCAAGCAGCTGATGGCCGACCTCGCCGACGCCTTCGTGGCGCTGCCCGGCGGCGTCGGCACCGTGGAGGAGATCTTCGAGGTCTGGGCCTGGCTGGTGCTCGGCCGCCACACCAGGCCGCTGGCCCTGCTGAACACCGAGGGCTACTGGGACCGCCTGCTGCGGATGAACTGCCGGATGGCCGCGAGCGGGTTCCTGCGCAAGGAGGAGGTCGGCTCGCTGCCCGCCGTCGCCGATGCCACCGAGTTCCTCGAACTCGTCCGCCTGTGGGAGCCCCCGCCGCCGCGGTGGGGCTGAACCGAGAGAAGGAGCGATGTCCGTACTGAATCTGCAGACCGCACCGGAAGCGACCGTGCCAAAGGGGTTCACGCCGGTCACGGTGGTGGACGGCTACGTCCCGGTGATCGACCTGTCCTCCGCCCGCAGCACGCCGGCCGCCGACCGGCGGCTGGCCGCGGTGATCGACGAGGTCTGCCGCACCAGCGGGTTCCTGGTGGTGGTCGGCCACGGGGTACCCGCCCGGACGATCGCCGAGATGTACCGGGCGACCCGGGAGTTCTTCGCCCTGCCGGCCGAGGTCAAGTCCGCGCTGCGGGCCGACCCCGCCGACCCGCTGATGCGCGGCTTCGGCCGCTCGGGCAGCCTGGCCGCCTCCAACGCCGACGCCTCGGTGGCCCACGAGCGCGCCCTGCCCGACGTGTCGGAGACCTTCACCGTCAACCGGCTCGGGGAGGCGGACGGCGCTGCCGCACTGCCCGCCGACGCCGACCGCGCGCTGCTCACCCCGAACCGCTGGCCGCAACTGCCGGGCTTCGCCGAGGCCTACCGGGCCTACTACGCGGCCATGGAGCAACTCGCCGCCGACCTGATGCGCCTGTTCGCGCTGGCCCTGGACCTGCCCGAGGACTGGTTCGCGGCCAAGATCGAGCGGCACATGACCAACCTGACCGCCAACTACTACCCGCGCCAGCCCGTCCCACCGGCCCCCGGCCAGCTGCGCAAGGGCCTGCACAGCGACTGGGGCAGCCTGACCATCCTGTACCAGGACGACGGCCCCGGCGGCCTGCAGGTGCTCGACAAGGGCGGCGACTGGCTCGACGTACCGGTCATCGAGGGCTCCTTCGTGGTCAACATCGGTGACCTGATGGCGATCTGGACCAACAACCGGTGGGTGAGCACCGTGCACCGGGTGGTCAACCCGCCGCGCGAGCTGGCCGACCGCGAGCGCTACTCGGTCCCGTTCTTCCACCAGCCGGCCTACGACGCCCTGATCGAGTGCATCCCCACCTGCACCGGTCCCGGCCGCCCGGCCCGCCACCGGCCGGTGCGCTCCGGGGAGTACATCATCGGCAAGTTCGCCCGGGCCTACGGCTCGTGACGAACCCGGCCGACGCCGTCCGCGCGCCCCGGAAGGCGGGCGCCGCGTGACCAGAGCGGTGCTGCTGCTCGGCGCGACGGGCAGCACGGTCGAGCAGCTGGTCCGGGCGGCGCAGGGCCTCGACGTGGCGGTGCACCTCGCCACCGACCGGGCGGCCCCGCAGGCGGGCCCGGCCGGTGCCGTCCGGACCGACTTCCGCTCGGCCAAGGCCCTCGACCGGCTCGCCGCGTACTGCGCCCGGACCGGGATCGAGGCGGTCGCGGCCGGCCGGGCGGACCTGGCCCGGCCGGCCGCCGAACTCGCCCGCCGGCTGGGCCTGCCGGGCCACGACCCCGACGCCGTCGGGGCCGGGCACGACCGCTGGCGCACGGCGCTGGCGCTGCAGCGCCACGGCGTGCCGGTCCCGCGCACACTCGGCGCCGCGGACGGCGCCCAGGCGCTCGCCCGGCTGCACGCGGCCGGCTGGACGTACCCGGTGCTGGTCTCCTCGCCCGTGAGCAGCACGGGCGAGGCGGTGCTGGTCGCGGAGCCCGCCCAGCTGGCGCGGCTGCGCCGGCCCATCCGCGGGCGGCCCCTCGCGCCACCGCCCGGCGGCGGGCGCCCGGCGCCCGCGCTGCTGGTCCAGGAGTACCTGGCCGGACCGGAGTTCGGCATCGACACGGTGCTGCACCGGGGGCTCTGCCGGCACCTGCCGGTGGTGCGGATCCGGTGCACCCCCGGTCCGCAGCGCCGCACCACCGGCTTCACCGTGCCCGCCGGCCTCGACCTGCACGCCACCGCGGCCGTGTTCGCCGCGGTGGAGGCGGCGGTGGCGGCCCTGGGCCTGCGCGACGGGGTCGCCCACACCAGCGTCCGGGTGACCGCGCACGGCGTGCAGGTGCTCGGCATCGTCCCGGTACCGGCCGCCCAGCCCACCATGCAGCTGCTCGAACAGGCCACCGGGATGAGCACGGCGCGGGCGCACCTGCTGGCCGCCCTCGGCGACTGGCCCGACCTGCGCCCCGACCGCGACCGGGCCGCCGCGCTGCGCTTCATCAGCACCGACCGGAGCGGCGTCTTCCGCGGCTTCGACGGCCTGGCGGCCGGCCCGCACCTGGCGGTGGTCCGCTCCTACCGGGAGCCGGGCGACCGGGTGGGCGACGCCGGCGCCGGCAGCACCCGCCTCGGGCACCTGATCGTCCTGGCCGAGGACGCCGCCCGGGCCGAGGCCTGGGCCGACCAGGCCGTGGCAGGCATCACCAGCAGAGTCGAGCCGTTCGGGAGGACGACATGAGAGCAGGGATCAGCGAGCTGCGCCGGCGGCTCGGCATCGGTTGGCAGGTGCACGGCGACGGGCGCGCGCCGCGCCCGGGGGCGGCCGTGCCGCCCGGCGAGCGGCTGTCCTGGCCGCGCACCGTCGGCCTGGGCGCCCAGCACGTGGTGGCGATGTTCGGCGCCACCTTCGTCTTCCCGGTGGTGATGGGGCTCGACCCCAACCTGGCGATCATGATGTCCGGCGCGGCCACCGTGCTCTTCCTGCTGGTGGTGCAGGGCCGGGTGCCCAGTTACCTGGGCACCAGCGCCTCCTTCGTCGGCGGGGTGGCCGCGATCCGGGCCGCCGGCGGCAGCACCGCCACGGTGACCGGCGCGGTGCTGGTGGCCGGGCTGGTGCTGGCCGGCGTCGGACTGGTGGTGCGGCGGGTCGGTCCCGGGCCGGTCAACCGCCTCTTCCCGCCGGTGGTGGCGGGGGCCGTGGTGGCGCTGATCGGCCTCAGCCTGGCGCCGGTGGCGGCCACCGTGTACTGGCCGCAGGACCAGTGGGTGGCGCTGGCCACGCTGGCCGTGGTGGTGGCGGCCGCCGTGCTGCTGCGCGGCTTCTGGAGCCGGCTGGCGGTCTTCCTCGGGCTGGTCTTCGGCTACGCGCTCTCCTGGCTGCTGGACCGGCTCGGCGGCCCGATCACCGCGCCGGACGCCACCGGCGCGGTGCACCGGCACCTGCGGGTGCAGTGGTCCCAGGTCGGCTCGGCGCACTGGTTCGGGCTGCCGCAGCTGCACGCGCCGAGCTTCTCGGCCTCCGCGGCGCTGCTGGTGCTGCCCGGGGTGATCGCGCTGGTGGCGGAGAACACCGGCCACCTCAAGGCGGTCGGCGAGATGACCGGCACCGACCTGGACCCGCTGCTGGGCCGGGCGCTGTTCGCCGACGGCCTGGCCACCGCGCTCTCCTCGGCCGTCGGCGGGGCGCCGACCACCACCTACGCGGAGAACATCGGCGTGATGGCCGCCACCCGGGTGTACTCCACCGCGGCGTACTGGGCGGCCGCCCTGGCGGCGCTGGGCTTCGGGCTCTGTCCCAAGTTCGGGGCGCTGGTGGCGGCAACGCCCGGCGGGGTGCTCGGCGGCATCACCGTGGTGCTGTACGGGATGATCGGGCTGCTCGGCGCCAGGATCTGGATCAGGGCCGGGGTGGACTTCGCCGAGCCGACCAACCTGGTGCCGGTCGCCGCCGGGCTGGTGATCGGGATCGGCGGGGTCTCGCTGCGGGTGGCCGGTCACTTCTCGGTGGGCGGGATCGCGCTGGGCACCCTGGTGACGGTGCTCGGCCACCACGCGCTGGCCGCCGGGCGCCGGCGCGCCGAGCGCGCCCGGGCCGGCGCCCCGCGGATCCGGCCGGCCGCGCAGCACCACCGGGCCGCCGAACCACAGCACAGCTGATCGGCAGCACGTCCGATCGGCAGCACAGCAGGTCAACCGGCACCCACCGGAGGGGGAGTGCGGCGATCCACCGATCGCCTCACTCCCCCTCCGGCTTTCCGGCCGCCTCCAGCAGACCCAGCTGGTAGCCCAGCTGGAACCTGGTCTCGACCTTGAACTCGGCCTTGAGCCGCGCCAGGTGGGTGGAGTAGGCGCGGGTGCTCAGGCCGATCCGGCGGGCGATGGCGCTGTCGCTGTCGCCGTCGATCAGGCAGCGGATGATGGTCTCGCGCAGTTCGGCGCTGATGTGGCTGGACTCGTTCGGCGTGCGCGAGCCGTAGAACGGTTTGGCCCGCTGCCAGTTGCGCTCGAAGACGTCGGCGAGGAAGCGCACCACGGCCGGCTCCCGGATCACCACCGCGTGCGAGCGGTCGGTGTCGGCGGGGATGAAGGCGATCCGGTGGTCCACCACGATCAGCCGGTCGAAGAACTGGTCGAGGGTGCGGTACTCGCCGCCCAGGCCGGTCATCTCGCTCACGTAGTCGCGGGTCGGCCCGTCGTGCCAGGCGGTGTGCTGGTAGAGCGTGCGCACCTCCACCCCGCGCTCCAGCAGGACGGTGGTCTGGCGGCGCACCGCGTCCAGCGTGCCCGCCGGCCGGCCGCCGCCCGGCTGCGCGGTGAGGAGCTGGCGACTGCACTGCTGCACCGTCTCGTTGACGATCGCGCTGATCGCGGCCTTGCCCTCGATCCGGGTGAACAGTTCGGAGCCGACCGGGCCGGTGGCCCGCCGTGCGTCGGCCATCAGCGGGCGCAGCAGGTCGGTGAGGCTGCGGGCCTCCTCCAGCATGCTCAGCGCCGAGGAGCGCAGCAGTGCGCCGAGCCGGGCCTCGACGATCCCGGGGTCGACCGCCACCACCTGCTCGGGGCAGGAGGCGTCCGGGTCGACCATGCCCATGAACAGGAGTTCCTGGAGCGTCTCGTGGTCCACCGGCGGGGCGGCCTGCGGCTGCTGCGACTCCTCGGGCCCGGTCGGCCGGTCCGCCGTGCCGTCGCCCTGCCGGCAACTCCGGCGCAGCAGCTCCACGTAGGTCTCACGCGCTTTCGAGCTGGGAATCGGCGCCGATGGCAACTGCGAGTACATGTACCAACTCCAGTTGAACAGTTGTGGTGATCACTTTGGAGCGAACCCGAGTCTAGCCCATGTACCTGACAGACCATCAGTCTGCTTTCCGCCGTCCGGTTTGCTTCGTCCGCTCACTCCCCGGGCCAGTCCTCGCCCTCCGCGACTTCCGCCCGCTCCAGCCGCAGCCCCAGCCGCCATACCTTGTAGCCCGCCTGGAAACGGCTCGTCGCACCCAAATCGTCCATGATCTCCTTCATGTAGCGGCGGCAGGTCCGCGCCGTCATCCCCAGGCGCTTGGCGACCGCCTCGTCCTTCAGTCCGGCGGCCATCAGTTTCAGCATCGAGGCGCGCAGCCGCTCGGCCGTGTGGTGGTACTCCCCCGGTTCGCTCTCGAAAGGCATCCCGGAATCCCAGGCGCTCTCGAACATCCGGCAGAGAAAGCCGACGACGGTCGGATCGGTGACGATGGAGGCCCCCTGCGCAAGGCCGTTGGCGCGCGCCTGGGGCACGAACGCGGTCTCCCCGTCGAAGATGATCAGCCGGTCGAACATCTCGGCGGTGGTGCGCACTTGGGCGCCGGCCGCGCTGACCTCGCGGACGTAGGTCTGGGTGGCGAGGCTGGCCCGCGCGGTGTGCTGGTACAGGGTGCGCAGCCGCACCCCGCGCTCCAGCATGCCCCGGCTCTCCGCGACGATCCCGCGCAGGGTGTCCGGATTGCGGCCGCCGCCGGGCTGGATGCTCACCATCTCCCGGGCGCAGAGCCTGGTCATCATCGACAGCTCCCGGCGCACCTCCGACGGGTCGTCCAGGCAGCGGACGCCCTGGTCACGCCGGCTGCTCATGGTGCGCTCGGCGAACAGCGAGGCGAGCGGCTGGAGTTGCTCGTGGATCCGGGCCAACTCCTGCTGCCGGCGGTGGATCTCCGCCTCCAGCGGCGTGCGCAACAGGATCTCGGCTATCGCCGGGTCGGCCGGCGCCAGCTCGCCCTGCCGACCGGTCGGCAGCAGCAGGCCGAGCCGCAGCAGGGTCTCCCGATGCTCAGCCAACTCCGATTCCTCCAAGTCGAGTTCGAGCATCGCCCGGGCTCCGTCGAGCAGCGTGCCACGGCGGAGCACCCACGCGTACAGAGCCAGCCAAGGCGCCTGTGGTGCGGTGCCGCCCGCCTCTCCCTCTGTCCGAGAATGCTCCATTTGTCGAGAACCTCTTCCGGTCGGGGAACCTTAGGACACCGAGTATCTCTCCACAGCGCCGGCGCCGGCTGACATGGTCGTCACAACGCGCTGCAAGAGAGGGCCCTGGAAAGGGCACCGGATCCTCGGAGGCTGACGGACGATGCGGAAAATCGCTTTCCTGCGTTCCATTGAGATTCAGCAGACCAAACCCTTCCTGACGGCACTGGCCGATCGCTTCGAAACCACCGGCGTGACCGCCAGGCTGTTCTACACCGATGGTTCGTGTGGACCCGGCGACTTCCCCGGCGAGGCGGAACGTATACCGTCCGACATCTCGCCGGACGAGCTCGCCAAGAAGGTGGTGGAGTGGGGCGCCGACGGCGTCGTCTCGCTCTCCATCGCGGATGAGAACGCCCTGCGCGACGCGGTGGTGAAGCGCAAGTTGGAGCCACTCGGCATCCCGATGGTCATCCACAGCGTGGCCGCCACCAGCCTCACCGCCAACAAGTGGGAGACCAAGCGGCTGCTGGTCGAGCGCGGCTTCGACACGCCGCAGGGCGTGCTGGTCGACAACGACGTGCTGGCCGGTCGCGGGCTGGCCATCCCCGCCTACCTCGACTCGATCCTGCTCCAGGTCGCCGACCTGGGCTACCCGGTGATCAGCAAGCCGCTGTGGGACTGCATGGGCGCCGGCATGGTGCCGATCTCCGGCGAGGCCGAGCTGGTCCGCCACCTGGAGCAGCGGCACGCGGGGAACTTCATCCTGGAGCGCTGCGTGCCCGGGGAGATCTGCTCGGTGGAGGTGGTCGGCGCCCGTGGCCGGTACGTGGTGCAGCCGGTGGTCTGGCAGGGGCCCGCGGAACTCGGCCCGGTCTTCAACTTCGGCCGGCTGCGCTACGTGGCGCCGCGCGCCGAGCACGACGCGGCCTTCGCCCCGGTGGCGGCCAAGCTGGTCGAGCTCTGCCGCGAGCTGGACCTGCAGGGCGCGATCGGGCTCGACATGATCTACCAGGACGGCGTCTACCAGATCCTGGAGATCAACCCCCGGGTCACCGGCACCACCACCCCGTGCATCGCCGCCACCGGTTTCAACACCTACGACTGCCTGGTCTCGGTGCTCACCGGCGACTGGCCGCCGCGGGACACCGCCGGCCTGGGCGCGCTGCAACGGGTGGCGCTGCAGTTCCCGGTCCGCGAGCTGTCCCCGGAGTTCGTCGCCGACGTGCTCACCGAACTCGACGTGGTGCGCACCCAGACGCTCACCATCGACGGCGTCGAACACCCCAACATGATCATCACCTGCGAGCTCGACGACCTGCCGCAACTGCCCGCCAAGCTCGAATCCCTGCGGCGGCGCCACCGCTTCGCCGAACCGGAGTTCCTGCGGCAGATCGCGCTCGCCGTCGGGGTCGCACCCGCCAGCACCGGATCGGACGGCTGACATGGCCCTCACCCGCTACCGCAGGATCCTCGCCCACCCCGGCATCACCCCGCTGATGCTGCTGGGCTTCTTCGCCAAGATCGCCGTGGTGGCGGTCCCGGTCGTGCTCAACCTGGGCGTGGTGATCGGCCTGCACCGCGGCTTCGGCGAGGCCGGCCTGGCGATCACCGTCTGGACGGTCGGCGTCGCGGTCGGCGGTCCGCTGCACGGCCGGCTGATGGACCGCTTCGGCGTCCGCCCGCTGCTCGCCGCCTCCGTGCTGGGCCAACTCCTCTTCTGGGAGCTGGGCCCGTCACTGCCCTACCCCGCGCTGGTCGCGGCCGGCCTGGGCTGCGGTCTACTGAACCTGCCCGGCTTCGCGATCGTCCGACTGCGGCTGGCCATCGCCCTGCCCGAGGAGCAGCGCTCCACCGGCTTCGCACTGGACGCGATGACCTCGAACATCTCCTACATGGTCGGCCCGGCCCTCGGGGTGACGGTGGCGACCGCGGTCTCCGGCGCCACCGCGATGCGCGGCCTGGGCCTGCTGGTCGCCACCGCCGGAATCGGCCTGGCGCTGCTCAACCCGGTGGTCCGCGACACCACCAGGGCAGGCGCCGCGGCCGGCGACCGGCCGGCCCGCATCCCGCTGCGCGCCTGCATCAAGCCCGGGCTGCTCCCGGTGCTGGCCGCCACCACCGCCACCACCCTGGCCACCGCCGGGTACGAGAGCGCGATCGTCGGCGGGCTGCGGCACGCCGGCCAGGTCCAGTGGGCCGCCCCGGTCCTGACGGTCTGCGGCTTCTGCTCGCTGCTCGGCGCGCTCTGCTACGGCACGCTCAAGCGCCCGCCGGCCGCGGCGGTGATCTCCCTGCTGGTGGGCCTGGCCACCCTGCTCGGCGGCCTGGCCAGCGGCGACTGGCGCTGGCTCTGCCTGGCGATGGCCCTGCCGGCCGCGCTCTGCTCGCCCGCCTTCGCGGCCACCGCGAGCGCCGCCAGCAAGCAGGCCGACCCGGGCACCCGCGGGGTCGTCATGGGCTGCTACAGCGCCGCGATGACCCTCGGCAACAGCCTCGGCGCACCGCTGGCCGGCGCGGTCATGGACTCCCGCGGGCCGCTGTGGGCCTTCACCACGGTCGCCCTGACCAGCGCCGCCGTCTCCACCGCGGCCCTGCTCGCCGGCAGCCGACTGCCGCGCACCGCACGCCCCGACGCACGGCCGGCGCCGGCCGCACGACCCGCCGAGGCCTCCTCCTCCGGCGTCTCCGCCGCCTGAGCGCCCCCGCCACCCCACCCACCGATCCCGAACAACCGGAGTTCCCATGTCCGACAAGCGTTACGTCGCCATCGTCGACCCGTTCGCCGCGGCGCGCTTCTTCCCCGAGGAGTTCCGCAAGGCCGGCTACGAGTGCATCCGGGTGCAGAGCACCGCCGAGGTGCCGCCCGCCTTCGCCGGCTCGGTCGACCCCACCCTCTACGCCGACAACATCGTGCACACCGGCGACCTCGAGGAGACGCTGCGCGCGCTGCGCAGTTACCGGCCGGCGGCCGTCTTCGCCGGCGGCGAGCTCGGCGTGGAGTTCGCCGACCGGCTCAGCGAGGCGCTGGAGCTGCCCACCAACGGCACCGAGCTGAGCGCCGCCCGCCGCGACAAGTTCACCATGATCGAGACCATCAAGGCGGCCGGCGTGCGCGGCGCCCGCCAGCTGCTGGCCACCAGCGAGGAGGAACTCGTCCGCTGGCACGAGCAGTTGGGCAGCCGGGTGGTGGTCAAGCCGCTGAAGAGCGCCGGCAACGACGGCATCTGGTTCTGCGAGACGCCCGAGCAGAGCGCCGCCGCCTTCCGGGCCCTGACCGGCACCGAGAACATGTTCGCCGAGCGGAACGTGGCCGTGGTCGCCCAGGAGCACCTGTTCGGCGGCGAGTACATGGTCAACACGGTCAGCCGGGACGGGCGCCACCACGTCACCGACATCATGGCCACCACCCGGATCTCGGTGAACGGCGTCCACGACATCAGCAACTCGGTCTACCTGCTGCCGCGCCGCGGCGAGTTGCAGGACCGGCTGGTGGAGTACGCCTTCGAGGTGCTCGACGCGCTCGGCGTGCGGCACGGCCCCGCGCACCTGGAGCTCAAGCTCACCGCCCAGGGCCCGGTGCTGATCGAGATGGGCGCCCGGATCTGCGGCGGCGACCTGCCCCACTTCGTCCAACTGGCCTGCGGCGAATCGCCGTTCACCTGGACGGTGGACGCCTACCTGCGGCCCGAGCGGTTCCGCGCCCGCTGCGAGGAGGAGTACCGGATCGAGCGGCACTTCTCCTCGGTCGGCCTGGTCGCCCCGGCGGCCGGCACGCTGCGCTCGCTGCGCCACCAGGCGGAGATCGAGGCCCTGGAGAGCTTCCACGACCTGTCCCGGTTCGTGCCGGACGGCGGCGAGGTGGTGCCGACCGTCAACGACAGCACCTACGTCGGCTTCGTGCGCCTCTTCCACGAGATCGAGGAGGTGGTCCGCCGGGACACCAACACCATCCAGTACCTCGACGGCCACGGGATGTACGAGCTGGCCGCCCCGACCGGACAGGAGGGCTGACCCGATGTCCGCCACCCAGCACCCGCGCCCGCACGTCATCGTCGTCAACCGCTGGCAGGAGCAGTACGCCCGGTACGCCGAGTACCTCGACCACGCCACCCACCGGGTCAGCTACCTCAGCACCGAGATCGGCCTCGCCTCGGTGCCCGCGCAGGCGCACGACGTCCGCGTGGTCCGCGCCACCGACGACCCGGCCGAGGTCCGCCCCGCGCTGCAGGAGCTGATCGCCCGGCACGGCCGGCCGCAGGCCATCGTGGCGCTCAAGGAGGACGACCTGCTGATCGCCGCCCAGCTCCGCGAGGAGTGGGAGGTCCCCGGCCCCCGGGTGGCGGACCTGACCCGGTTCCGGGACAAGTACCTGATGGCCTCGGCCGTCGCCGCCGCCGGCCTCGAGATCCCCAACTTCGCGCTGGTCACCGACGCCGCCTCGGTGCTGGAGTTCGGGCAGGCGCACGGCTGGCCGGTGGTGGTCAAGCCCATCCTGGGCAGCTCCAGCGACGGCGTGGTCAAGGTCGACGGCCCCGCGGAGGTCGCCGCGCTCGACCTGGCCGACCGGCCGATGATGGTGCAGCGCTTCCAGCCCGGGCAGATCTACCACGTCGACGGCGTCTTCACCGGCACCGAGCTGCTGGTCTGCCGCGGCTCCCGGTACCTCAACACCTGCCTGGGCTTCCGCAGCGGGGACGCGCTGGGCTCGGTGGAGGAGGACGACCCGGCGATCAACGCGGCCATCGCCGAGAGCGCCAGGGCCTACCTGGGAGCGCTCACCGACGCCCCGCTGGTCTTCCACCTGGAGCTGTTCGTCGACACCGCGGCCGGCCCGCCCCGGTGCAGCTTCCTGGAGGTCGGCGCCCGGGTCGGCGGGGCCGAGATCCCCTTCCTCTGGCGCGAGGTGCACGGCTACGACCTGATGGACGCCGCCTTCCAACTGCAACTGGGCCGCCCGGTCCCGACGGTGCCCGAGCGGACGGGCGGGGAGCTGGCCGGCTTCCTGCTGGTCCCGGCGCCCGCGGCCCGGCCGTGCCGGATCGTCGAGGTGACCCCGATGACCGGCCGGCCCGACGGCCCCTACGCGGAGGCGCTGCTCCCGGTCGGCGGCGTGCTGCCACGGGCCGACGCCTACTACGAGCACGTCGGCGGCCGGTTCCGGTTCCGCGGCGCCCGCAGCGGCGACGTGGAGCGGGCCGTGGCCGCCACCGCGGCGGCGTTCCGGGTCGCCGCGGTGCCGCTCGAGGGAGACGAGACAGACCAGGCGGACCAGGCGCAGCCGCAGCTGCTGTCCGCCGGCCGGGCCTGACCCGCACCGCCTGCCGCCCACCCCACACCCCCACCCAGGAGAACCGACATGACCATCACCTCGATCGCCCCGGCCCACACCCTGCCCTACCGCCACTTCTCCGCCAATCTGCTGACCAACGCCCTGGCCGGCCACCCGGAATGGGAGCGCAAGGAGTTCACCGCCTCCTGGGACGACCTGCCGGTGGACGAGTACCTCAAGGACGGCGCGACCTTCCGGCAACGGCGCTACGCCCGCTTCGAGCTGGCCGGCGACCGGCTGCTGCCGACCGGCCCGGTCGTCTTCGAGCAGAGCACGCAGGTGAACGCGGTGTTCGGCGGGATCGCCCGGCGGTTCCCGCCGATGCGCGAACGGGTGGCCGGCTCGGCGGTGTTGCAGACGATCGTGTCGACCTTCCTGCGGGTGCTGCCCGGCGACTTCGACACCGCCCGGGGCGCGGTCGGCGTGCACCAGATCCGCATCCTGGCCCGCCCCGACGAGGCCTGGCCGCCCGCGCCCGAGGGCATCCACGAGGACGGGCACCACTTCGTCGCCCAGGTCCTGGTCAACCGGTCGGGCGTGGGCGGCGGCGAGTCGCAGCTGTACGACCGCGACCGCCGGCCGATCTTCCGCACCACCCTGGTGCAGCCCTTCGAGTCCATCGTGATCGACGACCGGCGGGTCTTCCACGGCGTGTCGGCCGTCGCCCCGACGCCCGGCGTCGACCTCGGGGTGCGCGACATGATGCTGATCGACTTCTTCCCGCTCGGCGAGGGACACTGACCGTCATGAAGCCCATGACCGACGCCCAGTGGCAGGAGTTCGTCCTGGCGGGCACCCGCACCGGCAAGCTCGCCACCCTCCGCAAGGACGGCCGCCCGCACGTCACCCCGGTCTGGTTCCTGCTGGACCACACCGGCGGGCAGCGGCCGGAGCTGGTGTTCACCACCTGGCACCGCTCGGTCAAGGCCGCGGCGCTGCACCGCGACCCGCGCTTCGCCCTCTGCGTGGACGACCAGGAGGCGCCCTACGGCTACGCGATGTTGGAGTGCACCGCGCGGCTCACCGAGGACCCGGCGGAGTTGCTGAGCTGGGCCACCCGGATCGGCGCCCGCTACATGGGCCGCGAGCGCGCGGACGAGTACGGCCGGCGCAACTCGGTCCCGGGCGAGTACCTGGTCCGCGCCACCATCGACCACGTCATCGCCCACCAGGGGATCAGCGACTGAGTCCGCCCCACCGCGCAGCCGAACGGCCCGGACCGCACCCGCGGTCCGGGCCGTCGGCTTGCCGGCAGATTCGTTTGTCACAGAACTGTCCCGGGATCAACCTGTCCGGCCTCCCACTGCGTAGAGAGGATGACCGCCCGACCGGGCGGCCGGCCGACTCCCTGGGGGGACCCACTCATGTCACTTCGCCGCACCTCACTCGCCACCTCTGCCGTGCTGGGTCTGGCCGCACTCGCCCTGACCGCGTGCGGGCCGGACTCCACCACGAGCGCCGGACCCACACCGGTGCCGGCCTCGCCGAGCGGCAGCACCGCGCCGATCGCCTCTGCCCCCGCCACGACCGGTCCCGTCGCCACCCCGCCCGGCAGCGCCGCGCCCACCCCCGCGCCCACCGGATCCGCCGCCGCCTCGCACGGGCCCACCCCCGCCCCCACCGCGGCGACGCCGGCGCCGACGGCCAGGCCCAGCACCTCCGCCAAGCCGTCGCCGACCGCGAAGCCCTCGCCGAGCGCCAAGCCGTCGTCGAGCGCCGCCCCCTCGACCAGCCCGGTCGCCGGCCCCACCCCGACCGACGACTGCACCGCGCGGGCGGAGGCCAACATCGGCACGGTGATCCAGCTGACCGGGGTGGCCCCCGACGGCACGCTGACGGCGCAGAAGGCCCAGTTCTTCTGTGGCCCCGACGTCCCGGACGACGGCTACTGGCAGGGCGCGGGCGCCGCGTCCCAGTACACCTTCGCCGCCGGCGCCACCTTCCACCTGCTGGCCCCCCTGCAGCCGGGCGCGGTCTCCGAGCAGACCTTCCTCAAGGTCGCCGGCGCCTGCCTGACCACCCCGGGCGCGAACCCGTCGCCCTACCGCTGCTACGGCAACAAGTACGCCGTCACCCTCGGCCCCGGCAACACCATCACCTCCATCGACGAGCTCTACCACCCCTGACGCGCCCCGAGTGCCCCGGTGCGTGCCAGTTCCCGCAGACCAGGCGCGCATCCGGGCCACCGGCCTTACCCTCTCCCCAACAGGCAACTGTCCACGGGGGAACACGTGATGACCGATCATCAGCACTGGATGGGCTGGGGCGACGAGGCCCCACCACCACCGGCCGACCTGCACCCGGAGATCCCGCACCCGGCCCGGATGTACGACTACTACCTGGGCGGCAAGGACAACTTCCCGGCCGACCGGGCCGCCGCCGAGAAGGTGCTGGCGCTCGGTCCGCTGGTGCGGATCAGCGCCCGCGCCAACCGGGCCTTCCTTAGGCGCGCGGTACGGGAGTTGGCGCTGCTGGGGGTGCGGCGCTTCATCGACGTCGGGACGGGGATACCGACGGACGGCAACACCCACGAGATCGCCCAGCAGGTGGACCCGCTCGCCCAGGTCGCCTACCTCGACAACGACCCGATCGTGCTCACCCACGGCCGTGCGCTGCTCGCCGGCCCGGCCCGCCGCACCACCGCGGTGCGCCACGCGGACCTGCGCGACCCGGCGGCGATCCTGGCCGACCCGGTGATCGCCCGGCTGCTGGAGCCGGGCGAGCCGGTGGCGCTGCTGCTGCTCGCGGTGCTGCACTTCCTCGACGACGCGGACGCCCCGCACGCGGTCGTCCGCCGACTGGTCGAGGCCCTGCCGGCGGGCAGCTTCCTGGCGCTCTCGCACGCCACCGGCGACTTCGCCCCGGAGCCGGCCCGCGGCAGGGGCTCGGCGATCTACCGCAGCACGGCCGCCCCGCTGACACTGCGGGAGCGGGACCGGGTGGCCCGCTTCTTCGACGGGCTGGAGCTGTTGCCGCCCGGGCTGGTCACCGTCGCCCAGTGGCGCCCGGACCAGCCGCCCGCCGACACCGACGCGCGCACCGCCTTCTGGGCGGGCGTCGCGCGCAAGCCCGGCTGACCTCGGCCAGGGGGCGCAGGGCTGGGGGTCGGAAGCCGGGAGTTGCTCCAGTCGGCCCCCAGCGTGCTCGGTCACGCTCGTGGTCGACCCCCTTCCCCGTGCCTGGAGGCCGGCATGACCGCCCCGACCGAGCTCAAGCCGATCGGCTACTACGTCAAGCTCCTCGACGACCTGCTCGACGGCCACTTCGACGAGGTCCTGGTCCGCTTCGACCGCCGCCTCACCCGGCGCCACTGGCAGGTGCTGCACACCCTCGCCACCAGCGGCCCGAACGACGAGGCCACGCTCAGCGGCAAGCTGCTCCCGTTCTGGGGCGAGGGCGCGATCCGGCTGGCCGAGGTCACCGGCGACCTGGCCGACCTCGGCTGGGTCGCGGGCAGCTACGCCCTGACCCCGGCGGGCGACACGGCACACACCCAGGTCGAACACGCCATCCTCGAAGCCCGGGTCGCCCTGATGTCGGGCATCACACCGGAGGAGTACACGGCCACCACCGCCACCCTGGCCCGCATGTGCGCCAACCTGGAGGCCCAGCAGGCGAACCCGGCGGCCTGACGTCAGCCGAACGCAGCACGGTGGCGGTCTTCGCCGACCGCTACGGCAACTGCTGGGACCTCATTCAGCCGGCGGCGCGGGCCGGGTCAACTGCTCCCACGCGGCCTTGACCTGCTGCGCCAGCTCCGCCCGTGAGCCGTTGTTCTCCACCACCAGGTCGGCGACCGCGAGGCGCTCGTCCCGGCTCGCCTGGGCGGCCATCCGGGCGCGGGCCTCGGACTCGGCCATCCCGCGCAGCCGGACCAGCCGGTCCAGGCGCACCGCCTCGCTCGCGTCGACCACGATCACCTGGTCGAAGAGCCCGGCCAGGCCGTTCTCGGCGAGCAGCGGCACGTCGTGCACCACGACCGCCTCGGGTGCGGCGGCGGCCTCCAGCTCGGCCGAGCGGGCCCGGACCAGCGGGTGGACGATGGCGTTCAGCGCGGCCAGCCGCGCCTGGTCGCCGAAGACGATCGCGCCCAGTGCGGGCCGGTCCAGTGCGCCGTCGGCGCCCAGCACGCCGGGGCCGAACTCCTCGACCACCGCGGCCAGTCCCGGGGTGCCGGGGGCCACCACCTCACGGGCGATCAGATCGGAGTCGATCAGCACGGCACCGTAGGAGACCAGCAGGTCCGCGACCGCGCTCTTGCCCGCCCCGATGCCACCGGTGAGTCCGATCTTCCGCATGGCGGCAGACTACACAGCGTCCAGCAGCACGCTCTCGCCGGGCTGCAGGAAGGCGTAGGGCGCACCGGTGCCGGGGCCGTGCTCCTCGCCCAGCCAGCGCGCGCCGATCTGCCGCCCGATCTCGCTGAGCACCGCGTCGTGGATGCCGAGCACCCGGGCCGGCCTGACCTCCCGCACGTAGTCGACCAGTTCGCCGATCTTGTTCCACGGGCCGGCCAGCGGCAGCAGCAGGGTGTCCACCGGGTGCTCCGGCACGGTGAGCGCGTCGCCGGGGTGGAAGAGCCGGCCGCCGGCCAGCCGGAAACCGATGTTCTTCACCGCCGGCGCATCGCGGTGGATCTCCGCGTGCCACTCGCCGTGCACCGAGACGTCGATCCCGCCGACGTCGAACGCATCGCCGTCGCCGACCACGGTGACCGCGGCGCCCAGGCCGGTCAACTGCTCGGCGACCGCGCCGTTGGTCCAGATCCGCAGGCCCGGGTTGGCCGCCAGCGCGGCGCGCACCTGCTCCTCGGTGAAGTGGTCGAAGTGCTCGTGGGTGATCAGCAGCGCGTCGGCGCCGGCGACCGCCTCGGGCTCGGTGAACAGCCCCGGGTCGATGACCAGCGTGGTGTCGTGGTGCTCGATCCGTACGCAGGCGTGCCCGTACTTGGTCAGTTCGAGAGGACTCATGAGGCAGACCATACAGCAGAGCTGTACAGTTGGCCTGTGAATATCAGTCACCCTCAGGACCCCACCGCCGAGGCCCCCGCGCCCGCCACCCTCCAGCTCGCCGCCGACCTGCGGGCCGCCCTGGGCGACCTGGTCCGGCAGGTGCGGCACGCCGAGTCGGCCCTGCCGCAGAGCCAGGCCGGCGCCCTCGGCTGGCTGGTCCGCGAGGGCCCGCACACCACCGCCGAGCTCGCCGACCGCCAGCGGGTGCGCCACCAGTCGATGGCCCGCACCGTCACGCTGCTGCTCCAGGCCGGCCTGATCCGCCAGGAGCCCCACCCCACCGACGGGCGCAAGCTGGTGCTCACCGCCACCGAGGCCGGCCGGGCCACCCTCCACGAGCAGCGCCGACGCCGCGAGGTGCACCTGGCCACCGCGATCGAGCGGGAGCTGACCGACCCGGAGCAGGCCACCCTGCGCGCGGCGGTCGAGCTGCTGCGCCGGATCGGCTGACCCCGGCCGCCGACCCCACTACCTTTGCCGCGGCTCGCGCGTTAGCAGGGCGCACCCGTCCCCCCAGCCCTAAGGACCTCGCGTGATCTCCCTGCGCAACTCGCTCCTGGTCGCCGCCGCCCTGTGCGGCCTGATCCTCACCGGCGCCGGCGCGGCCTCCGCCTGCGGCGTCACGGCCGACCTCGGCGCCGCCACCAACTCCGGCTTCGGCAACAACTGCTCACTCGGCGACTAGGGTCCCTCTTACGGAGCTCGCCCGGCCCTCAGACCCCTGACAGCCCGCCCTCAGACCCGCGCGGCCGACGGCTCCGGGCTGCGCGGCCCGGGCACCGAGGCGCCGGCCGCCACCTCCAGCGGCGGCAGCGCCACGTGCTCGCGCAGCCCGAACCGGGCGTACAGCTTGCGCAGCGGCTTGGGCGCCCACCAGTTGAACTCGCCGAACAGCGACATCATGGCCGGCACCAGCAGGCAGCGGACCAGGGTGGCGTCCACCGCCACGGCCACCGCCAGCGCGATGCCCATCTCCTTGACCATCAGCATCTGTCCGGCCGCGAACCCGGCGAAGACGATCACCATCAGCAGCGCCGCCGAGGTGATGATCCGACCGCTGCGCTGCAGGCCGAGCTGGACGGCTTGTTTGCAGCCGTAGCCCTGGTCGCGCAGCTCCTTGATCCGGGCCAGCAGGAAGACCTCGTAGTCCATCGAGAGGCCGAAGGCGAAGGCGAAGACCAGCACCGGGATGAAGGTCTCCAGCCCACCGGTCGGGGTGAAGCCGAGTAGCCCGCTGAACCAGCCGTGCTGGAAGACCATGGTGAGCGCGCCGAGCGAACAGCCCAGCGAGAGCAGGTTCATCAGCAGCGCCTTGACCGGCATCACCAGCGAGCCGGTCATCAGGAAGAGCAGCACCAGGGTGCCGGCCGCGACCAGCCCCAGCGCCCACGGCCCGCGGTCGGCCAGCTCGTGCTGGAAGTCCACCACACCGGCGGCGTCCCCGGTGACGTAGGTGGTCAGCCCGCCGCGGTCGGCCCGCAGCTCGTCCACCACCTGCTTGGCCTGCGCGCCCTGCGGGTCGCCGTGCACCAGCACCTCGACGGTGCTCAGGTCCGGCCCGGCCGGCTGCACCGCGCGCACCCCGGCCACGCCCGGCAGCTTGGCCACCACGTCGGCTGCGTACTGCCGGGCGGCCTGCGCGCCGTCCTGCTCGCTGCCCTGCACCACCACGGTCACCGGCGCCGGTGCCAGCTGCGGGAAGCGGGCGTCGACGGTGTCCGAGACCTGCCGCCCGGCCGAGCTGGTGGGCAGCACGGCGGCGCCGGTGGAGCGCATGTCGGCGCTCAGGAAGGGCGCGCCGGCGGCCATCAGCAGGGCCACACAGACCAGTGCCACCGGCACCGCGCGCCGCTGCACCCGGCGCACGGTGCGGGCGAAGAAGCCCTCGTCCGGCTCGGCGTGCTTGGGCGGCTTGATCCGGTGCCCGGCGAACCCGAGCAGCGCGGGCACCAGGGTGAGCGCGGCCAGCACGGCGATCACCACCACGCTGACCCCGGCGGCGGCCACCGCCCGGAAGACCGGGCTGGTGAAGACGAACAGGCCGCTGAGCGCGACCGCCACGGTCAGGCCGGAGAAGGCCACCGTGCGCCCGGCGGTCGCGGCGGTCCGCTCCACCGCCACGGCCGGCTCGGCACCGGCGCCCTTCTCCTCGCGGAACCGGTTGACCATCAGCAACGCGTAGTCGATGGAGAGCCCGAGGCCCAGCACGGTGGCGATCGGCAGCACCGTGGTGTCGATGTCCATGATCTGGCTGAAGCCGAACATCGCCAGCAGCGCCCCGCCGACCGAGGCGACCGCACCGATCACCGGCAGGCTGGCCGCGGCGAGCCCGCCGAAGACCAGCACCATGACGACCAGGGTCAACGGCAGCGTGACGATCTCGCCGAACCGGGTGTCGGAGGCGGTCTGCGCCTTGACCTCGTGCTGCAGCACCAGGTCGCCGCCGACCGTGACGTGGGTGCCGGGCGGCTGCATCGCGGTCAGCGCCTGGCTGACCGCCTGCTGCTGCGCGGTGCTGGAGTCGGCGGCCATCCGCACGGTGACCAGGCTCGCCGAGCCGTCGGTGCTGCGCAGCGCCTGCTGCCCGCTCTGGTAGGCGTCGGAGACCGAGAGCACACCGGGCAGCTTGGCCAGGTCGGCGGCGGCCGCGGTGACCGCGTCGCGCACCTGCGGGCTGTCCACCGGCTTGCCGTCGACCACCGCGGTCACGGTCCCGGCGGCCGGGTCGGCGGCGGCGACCAGGTTGCTGCCCCGGACCGACTCGTACCCGCCGGAGGAGGTGTTGGTGACCGAGCCCTCGAAGACCCGGCCGCCGATCAGCACCCCGAGCGCGAGGACGGCCACCCAGAAGGCGAGCACCCAGCGACGGTGGCGGTGGCAGAAGCGACCCAGCGTGGCGAGCTTGCCGGGAGCGGCAGCAGGCGCAGCGGGCGCAGCGTGAAGTCGCATCAAGCGGATTGCCTAGCGTGCGGGGCGGGGGAGCCCGTCGGGCAGTTCATCCCACGCTAGGCGCTCTGTCCTAAAACACCCATAAGATCGCGATGAGCCCCTTATCACATCAAACGGTTGCCATCGACCGAAAACCGGGGAAAAACGACAGTGGGCCCCCACCCGGTCACTCCGGGTGGGGGCCCACTGGGTGTCAGCTGGAGCTCAGCTCAGCTTCGACCACCGCGTGATCAGCTCTGGCCGCCGGCCAGCTTCTCGCGCAGGGCGGCCAGCGCCTCGTCCGAGGCGAGGGCGCCGGCGCCCTCGTCGCTGGAGGAGGAGTAGTTGCCACCGGCAGCGGCGGCAACCGCGTCGCCGGCCTCGGCAGCGGCCTCGGCGTCGGCCTCACGGCTCTTGATGACCTGGGCCTGGTGCTGCTCGAAGCGGGCCTGCGCCTCGGCGTACTGGCGCTCCCACTCCTCACGCTGCTTCTCGTAGCCGGGCAGCCAGTCGTTCGCCTCGGGGTCGAAGCCCTCCGGGTAGATGTAGTTGCCCTGGTCGTCGTACGAGGCGGCCATGCCGTACAGGGTCGGGTCGAACTCGACCGACGCCGGGTCGGCACCGAGGGACTCGTTGGCCTGCTTCAGCGAGAGGCTGATGCGACGACGCTCGAGGTCGATGTCGATGACCTTGACGAAGATCTCGTCGCCGACCTGGACGACCTGCTCCGGGATCTCCACGTGGCGCTCGGCCAGCTCGGAGATGTGGACCAGACCCTCGATGCCCTCGTCCACGCGGACGAACGCACCGAACGGAACCAGCTTGGTGACCTTACCCGGGACGACCTGGCCGATCTGGTGGGTCCGGGCGAACTGCTGCCACGGGTCCTCCTGGGTCGCCTTCAGCGACAGGGAGACGCGCTCGCGGTCCATGTCGACGTCGAGGACCTCGACGGTGACCTCCTGGCCGACCTCGACAACCTCGGACGGGTGGTCGATGTGCTTCCAGGACAGCTCGGAGACGTGCACCAGGCCGTCGACGCCACCCAGGTCCACGAAGGCACCGAAGTTGACGATCGAGGAGACGACGCCGGAGCGCACCTGGCCCTTCTGCAGGGTGGTGAGGAAGGTCTGGCGGACCTCGCTCTGGGTCTGCTCCAGCCAGGCACGGCGGGACAGGACCACGTTGTTGCGGTTCTTGTCCAGCTCGATGATCTTGGCCTCGAGCTCCTTGCCCACGTAGGGCTGCAGGTCGCGGACGCGACGCATCTCGACCAGCGAGGCCGGGAGGAAGCCGCGGAGGCCGATGTCGAGGATGAGACCACCCTTGACGACCTCGATGACGGTACCGGTGACGATGCCGTCCTCTTCCTTGATCTTCTCGATCGTGCCCCAGGCGCGCTCGTACTGCGCGCGCTTCTTGGACAGGATCAGACGACCCTCCTTGTCCTCCTTCTGGAGAACCAGGGCCTCGATGTTGTCACCAACGGAGACAACCTCGTGGGGGTCGACATCGTGCTTGATCGAGAGCTCGCGAGACGGGATGACACCCTCGGTCTTGTAACCGATGTCGAGGAGCACCTCGTCACGGTCGACCTTCACGATGACGCCCTCAACGATGTCGCCATCGTTGAAGTACTTGATGGTCTCGTCGATCGCGGCGAGGAAGGCTTCCGCGTCGCCGATGTCGTTGACCGCAACCTGCGGGGTGGTGCTGACAGAGGTGTCGGTGGGGCTCGTCATTAGGAAAAGGGCTCCGGTACGGACATGAAAGTCGTAGGTAATGCCACGCGGGGGCCCGATTCGCTCCCACCGAAAGCCGGACAGCCAAGAGCACGGCCCATCAACCCGAACAACCGGGATGAGGTCCGTCTTGCGACCGTGGGGTCTTCGACAGATGCGAGCGCGACCTGCTCCGTCCGAGGCGCGCAGGCCCGCAGCGCAACTTGTAGCATACGGGGACAGCCAGGCACGGTCAACGCCGAAGGCGACGCAACCTACCAGGCCGGTATGGATCAGGCCATATCCTCCACCTGCGCACCCCACGCCGACCGGCGTGCGGAGTGGCAACCGTCGGGGCCCGCTCCCCGGATGCCACCGCCTGATCCGCCCCACAGGGGCGTGCCAGACAGCGGCGCTTTCCGCAGCCCCTACCATACGCGAGGCGCATCATGACCGTTGACACCCCCCCTGGCACCCACGGCGCCGATCCGGACGGTGACGAGGACATCGCGCTGCGTCGCCCGGCTCCGGCCGCCGAGAGCTCCCGGGCCAGCCGCCACTGGTGGGACCGCAACGCCGACGAGTACCAGGACGAGCACGGCGCCTTCCTCGGCGACGACCGGTTCACCTGGTGCCCCGAGGGCTTGGACGAGGCCGCCGCCCAGCTGCTCGGCCCGACCGCCGACCTGGCCGGGCGCGACGTGCTGGAGCTCGGCGCCGGCGCCGCCCAGTGCGCGCGCTGGCTGCGCGCCCGGGGCGCCCGCCCGGTGGCGCTGGACATCTCCCACCGCCAGCTCCAGCACTCCCGCCGGATCGACCTGTCCCGCGACGAGCCGCCCGTCGCCCTGGTGCAGGCCGACGCGGCCGTGCTGCCGTTCGCCGACGGCTCCTTCGACCTGGCCTGCTCCGCCTACGGCGCGGTCCCGTTCAGCGCCGACACCGGCCAGCTGATGCGCGAGGTCCACCGGGTGCTGCGGCCCGGCGGGCGCTGGGTCTTCTCGGTCACCCACCCGATCCGCTGGGCCTTCCCCGACGAGCCGGGCGCCGAGGGCCTCACCGCGAGCGCCTCCTACTTCGACCGCACGCCCTACGTCGAGCAGGACGAGAGCGGCCGGGCCAACTACGTCGAGCACCACCGCACCCTGGGCGACCGGGTGCGCGAACTGGTGGCGGCCGGCTTCACCCTGCTCGACCTGGTCGAACCGGAGTGGCCGGCCGAGCTGACCCAGGAGTGGGGCGGCTGGAGCCCGCTGCGCGGGCGGCACATCCCGGGGACGGCGATCTTCGTCAGCCGGCGGGGCTGAATACTGGGGTGGTGCTGCCATCCCCTCGCCCGGCCGACCTCCCGGTCCGCACCGCGCTGCCCGCCCTGCACGCCGCCCTCGACACCACCGGCACCGCGGTGCTGGCCGCCCCGCCCGGCACCGGCAAGACCACCCTGGTGCCGCTGGCACTGGCCCACCTGGTGGGCGAGGGCGCTGCGGGGTCCGCGGGCGCTGCAGGTGCTGCAGGTGCTGCAGGTGCTGCAGGTGCTGCGGACCCCGCCCGCCGGGTGCTGGTCGCCGAGCCGCGCCGGCTCGCCGTGCGGGCCGCCGCCCGCCGGATGGCCTGGCTGCTCGGCGAACCGGTCGGCCGCCGGGTCGGGTACACGGTGCGCGGCGAGCGGGTCGTCGGGCCGGACACCGTGGTCGAGGTGGTCACCACCGGCGTGCTGCTGCAGCGCCTGCAACGGGACCCGGAACTGCCCGGCGTCGACGTGGTGCTGCTGGACGAGTGCCACGAGCGGCACCTGGACGCCGACACCGCGCTCGCCTTCCTGCTCGACGTGCGGGCGGCGCTGCGCCCCGAACTGGGGCTGGTGGTCGCTTCCGCCACCTCGGACACCGAGGCCTGGGCCCGGCTGCTCGACGACGCCCCGGTGGTCGAGGCGCACGGCAGCGCGCACCCCGTCGAGGTCCGCTGGGCGCCGCCGCCGCGCGAGGTGCGCCCGCCGCAGGGCACCCGCACCGACCCGGCGCTGCTGGCCCACGTCGCCGCCGTGGTCCGGCGGGCGCTGGCCGAACAGCACGGGGACCTGCTCTGCTTCCTGCCCGGGGTCGGCGAGATCGCCAGGGTGGCCGGCCTGCTCGGCGGGGTGGACGCCGAGGTGCTGCAGCTGCACGGGCAGGCGCCGGCTGCCGTGCAGGACGCGGCGCTGTCCGCCGCCGACCACCGTCGGGTCATCCTGGCCACCTCGGTCGCCGAGTCCTCGCTGACCGTGCCGGGCGTGCGGATCGTGGTGGACAGCGGCCTGGCTCGCGAACCCCGCACCGACCACGCCCGCGGGCTCGGCCGGCTGGTCACCGTGCGCGCCTCACTGGCCGCCGGGCGGCAGCGGGCCGGCCGCGCCGGGCGCGAGGCGCCGGGCACCGTCTACCGCTGCTGGGCCGAGGTGGCCGACGCCCGGGCGCCGCGCTTCCCCACCCCCGAGATCGCGCTCGCCGACCTCACCGCCTTCGCCCTGCACGCCGCCTGCTGGGGCGACCCGAGCGCCGCCGGCCTGGCTCTGCCCGACCCGCCGCCGGCCGGTGCGCTGGCCGCCGCCCGGCAGTCGCTGGCCGCGCTCGGCGCCGTGGACGCGGACGGCCGGGCCACCGCGCGCGGGCGCCGGCTGGCCCGCACCGGGCTGCACCCGCGGCTGGCCCGCGCCCTGTTGGACGGCGCGTCGCTGGTGGGCGCCCGGCGGGCGGCGGAGGTGGTGGCGCTGCTGTCCGAGGAGCCCCCGCGGGAGCTGGGCGACGACCTGCTGGCGGTGTGGCGCACGGTGCGCTCGGGTTCCGGGGCAGGCGGGTACGGGGCGCGCTGGCGGGAGGAGGTGCGGCGGCTGCAGCGGCAGTCGGCCGGTGCCGACGCGGCGGGAGCGGACCTGCCCGAGGCGGCCGCGGCCGGTCTGGTGGTGGCGCTCGCCCACCCGGAGCGGGTGGCCCGGGCCCGCGGCGGCGCCTTCCTGATGGCCTCCGGCACCGCCGCCGAGGCCGCCCCCGGCTCCCCGCTCGCCGGCGCGACCTGGCTCGCCGTCGCCGTCGCCGACCGACCCGCCGGCGCCCCTTCGGCCCGGATCCGGCGGGCGGTGGTGATCGACGAGTCCACCGCCCGGACCGCGGCCGCCCACCTGCTCACCGAGCGGGCCGAGGTGCGCTGGGCGGTGCCGCCCGGCAGCCGGCGCGGCGACCTGGCCGCACGCCGGAGCACCGCGCTGGGCGCACTGGAGCTGGACTCCGTCGCCCTCGCCGACCCCGATCCGACCCTGGTCCGGGCCGCCCTGCTGGACGGGCTGGCCCGCGAGGGGGTCGGCGAGCTGCTGCGCTGGTCCGAGGCGGCGCGCGCGCTGCGGGCCCGGCTCGCCTTCCTGCACCACGCGCTCGGGGCGCCCTGGCCGGAGGTCGACGACGCGGCGCTGCTGGCCGCGGCCGACCACTGGCTGGAACCCGAACTCTCCCGGGCCCGCCGCCGCGCCGACCTGGAACGCCTGGACGTGGCCGGCGCCCTGCCCCGCCTGCTGCCCTGGGCCACCGGCGAGGCCGGCCGGCTGGACGAGCTGGCCCCCGAGCGGATCACCGTGCCCAGCGGCTCGCGGATCCGGATCGACTACGCCACCGAGCGCCCGGTGCTCGCGGTCAAACTCCAGGAGCTCTTCGGCTGGCCCGCCGCCCCCGCCCTGGCCGGCGGCCGGGTCCCGCTCACCATCCACCTGCTCTCCCCCGCCGGCCGCCCGGCCGCCATCACCGGCGACCTCGCCACCTTCTGGCGCCAGGGCTACCCAGCCGTCCGCGCCGACCTCCGCGGCCGCTACCCCCGCCACCCCTGGCCCGAGGACCCCACCACGGCGGAGCCGACCAGGCGGGCGAACCCCCGCAGGTGAGGGCGCACCCGCGCCGGCCCGGGTGACCCGGAGGTCCCCGAGGTGGCCGGGGTGGGCGCGTCAGCGGTGCCGGCCGGGGCCGGTGGGGGCGGCGGCCGGGCGGGGGCGGGCGAGCACCGCGATGAGCAGGGTGCACAGCACCGCGGCGACGGAGGCCGCGAGGTAGGGCAGGTGGTGCGGGTCGGTCAGCGAGGCGGCGCCGAGCCAGGCGGCGGCAGCGATGGTGAAGAGCATCGGGTGCTGGAGTCCGGCCCGTGCCACGCCCCGGCGGATGGCCAGGGTGGCGCCCAGCGCGTTGAACGAGAGCAGCGCCGGAATGATGATCAGCAGGAACTCCACCCGCCCCGCGCCGAACGCCGTGCCGAACCCCCCGCCGAGCAGCAGGGCGGCGAACACCCCGCCCACCAGCCGGCCGGCCGCCGGCGGGTTCCACCCGCCCGGCTGCGGGACCGGCCGCCCCCGGGCGGGCGTGGCGCGCGCCGTG
>NZ_JBNQTI010000069.1:16708-40423 GCF_050325825.1 Kitasatospora sp. LaBMicrA B282 | reverse complement strand
GCCCGGGACGGCAGGCCGTCCCGGGCGGCGCCAGCGGTCAGCCGCGCTGCCAGGCGGCCAGGTAGGCGTCGATCTCGCCGGCGATCCGGGCCTTGCCCGCCGGGTCGAGGAAGGAGGCGGTGACCGCGTTCTTGGCCAGCGCGGCCACGCCGGCCTCGTCCAGCCCCAGCAGGCCGGCGGCCACCTCGAACTCCCGGTTCAGCGAGGTGCCGAACATCGGCGGGTCGTCGCTGTTCACCGTGACCAGCAGCCCGGCGTCGACGAAGCGCTTGATCGGGTGCTCCTCCAGCCGCTCCACCACCCGGGTGGCCAGGTTGGAGGTCGGGCAGACCTCCAGCGGGATCCGGTGCTCGCCCAGGTGGTCCATCAGCGCCGGGTCCTTGAAGCTCTGGGTGCCGTGGCCGATCCGCTCGGCGCCCAGCTCGCGGATCGCGTCCCAGACCGTCTCCGGGCCGGTGGACTCGCCGGCGTGCGGCACGCTGTGCAGGCCGGCCGCACGGGCCCGGTCGAAGTACGGCTTGAACTGCGGGCGCGGCACGCCGATCTCCGGACCGCCCAGGCCGAAGCTGACCAGGCCCTCGGCGCCGACCTCCAGCGCGAGGCGGGCGGTCTCCTCCGCCGAGGCCAGGCCGGCCTCGCCGGGGATGTCGAAGCACCAGCGCAGCACGATCCCGAAGTCCCGCTCGGCGCTCTTGCGGGCGTCCTCGATCGCCTCCATGAACGCCACGTCGGGGATGCCGCGACGCACCGAGCTGTAGGGGGTGACGGTCAGCTCGGCGTAGCGGATCTGCTGGCGGGCCATGTCCTCGGCCACGCCGTAGGTCAGCGAGCGCACGTCCTCGGCGTCCCGGACCAGGTCGACCACCGAGAGGTAGACCTGGATGAAGTGCGCGAAGTCGGTGAAGGTGAAGTACTCGGCGAGTGCCGCCGGGTCGGCCGGGACCTCGGTCCGGCCCTCGTAGCGGGCGGCCAGCTCGGCCACCACGCGCGGCGAGGCGGAACCCACGTGGTGCACGTGCAGCTCGGCCTTGGGCAGACCGGCGATGAACGCCTCGATCCCGCGGGACATCTCTACTCCATCCGTCGTCGTCCGTCGTCCTCGAACAGACCAGGAATCATCGCACGACCGGGCAGCCGGCCGGGCCCGGCCGACCACCGGGCGGGCTCGGGTCCACCGCCCGGACCGGCCCGGTCAGCCGCCGACCGCGGTGGCCACGGTGTGGATCAGCAGCCCGGCCAGCGCGCCGACCACGGTGCCGTTGATCCGGATGAACTGCAGGTCGCGGCCGACGTTGGCCTCGATCTTGCGGGAGGCGTCGGCCGCGTCCCAGCCGGCCACGGTCTCCGAGATCAGCGAGGTGATCTCGGCCCGGTAGGTCTCCACCACGTACTGGGCGGCGTCCTGCAGCCAACCGTCGGTCTTGGTCTGCAGCCGCTCGTCGGTGGCCAGCCGGCGCCCGAAGGAGCGCACCCCGACCCGGATCCGCCGGCGCAGCTCGCTCTGCTCGTCCTCGGCGGCGGCCAGCACCAGGGCCCGCACCGCGCTCCACGAGGAGGCGATCAGCTCCTGCACCTCGTCCCGGGCCAGCAGCTCGGCCTTGGCCCGCTCGACCCGGGCCTGGGTGGCCGGGTCGGTCTGCAGTTCGCGGGCGAAGTCGGCCAGGAAGGTGTCGATCGCGCCGCGCGCCGGGTGCCCGGGGTCGTCGCGGATCGCGGTGACGAAGCGCAGCAGTTCCTTGTAAACCCGCTCACCGACCTGGTGGTCGATGAACTTCGGGGTCCAGCCGGGCGACTTTATCGCCACCTTGGTCACCACGTCCGCGTGGTGCTCGGTCAGCCAGTCGTGCGCCCGCACCGCCACCAGGTCGACCACCCCGTGGTGGCCGCCGTCCGCCACCACCTTGCCGAGCAGCCGCCCGAGCGGCTCGGCGACCTGGGTGGCCGCCACCCGCCGGGTCACCGCCTCGCCGACCACCGCCTGCACGTCCTCGTCGCGCAGCACCGCCAGCACCCCGCGCAGCGCGGCGGCCGCCTCCTTGGTCACCCGGTCGGCGTTGGCCGGCATCGCCAGCCACTCGCCCAGCCGGCGGGCGATGCCGAGCGCGGCGAGCCGGCTGCGCACCACGTGAGCGGCGAGGAAGTTCTCGCCGACGAACTGGCCGAGCGAACGGCCGAAGGCGTCCTTCTTGGTCGGGATGATCGCGGTGTGCGGGATCGGCAGCCCGAACGGGCGGCGGAACAGCGCGGTAACGGCGAACCAGTCGGCCAGCGCACCGACCATGCCGGCCTCGGCGGCGGCCGAGACGTACCCGGTCCAGCTGCCCCAGCCGGCCGCGCCGGCCCAGGTGGCGAGCGCGTACACCACGGTGGCCAGCGCCAGCAGGCCGGTGGCGATGGTCTTCATCCGGCGCACCCCGCGCCGCTTCTCCTCGTCGGCGGCGGTGAACCGCACCCCGCCGGGCGCCGACTGCGCTCTGCTGTCGCTCTCCACCCGACCAGTGTCACCGATCAAGGGGCCGATCCCGCGACCTCGCACCCCTGAGCTATCCCTGATGCGCCGTTCTCGGCTGCTGCTCGGCGACCACTCCCCCCTCAGCCACCCGCACCGACCGGGCGGGCCTCGCCCCAGCGGGCGTAGGCACGGTCGACCAGCTGGCGCCAGGCCGGGCGGCGGCGCAGCCGGCGGCGCACCCGGGCCGGGACCACGCCGCGCCAGACCTGCACCACCAGCGAGGGGTCGGCCACCGCCGTCCGGGCCGGGGCCGGGCGGGCGGTGGGCCGCAGCTCGCCCGGGACCCGGTACATGGCCGGCGCCCCGTAGGCCGCCTGATAGCGGATCAGCCGGCGCAGCGCCCCGGCCCGCCCGCGCCGGGCCAGGTCGAGCCGCAGCCGCTCCCGGGCCGGCAGCAACTGGTACTCGGCCGGCGGGCAGTACCGGTCGAGCAGCCGCCCCACCCCCGCGCAGACCCGCCGCTGGGCCGGCACCTCCAGGGTCAGGAAGTCGGGGCGCAGCAGCTGCGGCAGCTCCCAGCCGAACGCCCAGCCGCGCAGCACCGCCGCCTCGGCCCCCGGGGCGGCCAGCCGCGCCACCACCGCCAGCGCGGCGGTCAGTTCGCGCAGCCGCTGCTCGTGCCCGGGGCGGACCGGCAGCTCGGGGGCGGCGGGGTAGAGGCAGTCCGTGCCGCCGAGCACGGCGATCCGCCGCGAGCGCAGGCAGACCTCCAGGGCCAGCGGCAGGCCGGGCCCGGCCTCCAGCAGGCCGTACTCGGCCAGCGCGGTGCGCCGGAACAGCCGGGCCTGGCCGAGCGAGGGGGCGAGCCCGGGGTGGCTGAAGTCCACCCAGTCCCAGCTGTAGGCGAACAGGCTCTCCTGGTACGGGCTGTCCGCCGCCCACGGCGCGGCCCCGGGCACCGCGGCCGGGCACCCGAAGACCACGTCCGCGCCGGCCCGGTCGGCGAGCGCGACCAGCTCTTCCAGCGCCGACTCGGCCAGCCGCTCCCCGGGCCCGAGGAAGCAGACGTAGCGCCCGCGGACCGCGGTGTCGAGCAGCGGGCCGGCGGGGGCGGCCGCGCTCCCCGACCGGCCGGCCGGCACCACCCCCGCCGGCACCACCGCCAGCGCCGCCGACCGGCGCCGCCGGATCGACTGGCCGGCCAGCGCCTCCAGGGCTGCCGCCCAGTCGGCCGGTGGTGGCTCGGCCCCCGGCGGCGGGCCGGTCAGCACGACCGTCACGTCCGGACCCGCCGCCCGGGTCGCCACCTGCTCCGCCGGACGCCCGCTGCCCGTCAACACCATCACCTCGTCACCGGTCCTGCGGGATCAACCGTCGCGGCCCGGCCCGGGTCACTGCCCGTCAACCGATCGCCGACCGTCAGTCGATCGCGGGCCGCCGACCGGGCGCGGCCGTCCACCGGGCACGGGCCACCGGGCCACCGACCGGTCGCGCCCACCGACCGGTCACGGGCCGCCGACCGTCGCAGCCGTCAGCCGATCGCGGCCCCGGCGTACATCCGGGCGATCACGTCCTCGATCACCGGCTCGCGCACCGACAGGTCGAGCAGCGGGTAGCGCTCGGCGACGGCCGCCACGATCGGCGCGGCGCTGCGCTCGGCGGGAAAGGCCAGCCACTGCCGGCTGCCCTCCACCTTGACCACCCGCACCCCGGGCAGCTCGATCGGCGCGCCGGCCCGGCCCAGGTCGACCATCAGGGTGCGCTCGCTGCGGCCGGCGGCGTGCAGGCCCGGCAGGTCGCCGTCGTAGACCACCCGGCCGTGGTCGATCACCATCACCCGGCCGCACAGCTGCTCGATGTCGGTGAGGTCGTGGGTGGTGAGCAGCACCGTGGTGCCGGCGGCGTTGACCTCGCGCAGGAACTCCCGCACCCGGGCCTTGCTGAGCACGTCCAGGCCGATGGTCGGCTCGTCGAGGTAGAGGATCCGCGGGTCGTGCAGCAGCGCGGCGGCCAGGTCGCCGCGCATCCGCTGGCCGAGCGAGAGCTGGCGCACCGGGGTGTCCAGCAGGTCGCCGAGCTGCAGCAGCTCGACGCAGCGGGCGAGGTTGGCCCGGAACTGCGGGGGCGGGATCCGGTAGAGCCGGCGGCTCAGCTCGAAGGAGTCGCGCAGCGGCAGGTCCCACCAGAGCGTGGTGCGCTGGCCGAAGACCACGCCGATCCGGCGGGCCAGCCGGGCCCGTTCGCGGCTCGGGTCCACCCCGGCGACCCGCAGTCGGCCGCCGCTGGGGACCAGGATCCCGGTCAGCATCTTGATGGTGGTGGACTTGCCGGCGCCGTTCGGGCCGAGGTAGCCGACGCACTCGCCGGCCGCCACCCGGAAGGTGAGGCCGTCGACGGCGCGCACCTCGCGGCGCTCGCGGCGCAGCCGGCCGATCCGGGTGCGGTCCTCGGTCTTGGTGCGACCCTCGGTCCTGGTGTGCCCCTCGGTCTTGGTACGAACGGTGAAGGTGCGGGAGACGTTGTCGAGCTCGATCAGGTCCATGTGGGTGCGCTTCCTGGGTGAGGGGTGTACGGGGGGACAGGGTGGGCAGGTTCAGCTGCCGGTGCCGCGGTAGGCGCGCAGGCCGGCCCGCCAGGCCAGGGCGGCGGCACCGACGCTGAGCGCGGCGGCCAGCGGCGAGGCCAGTTCGAAGGCCCGCGGCAACCCGAGCGGGTCGGGGCGGTGCAGCAGGTGGAGCAGCGGCAGCCAGTTGACGAAGGCCAGCGGCACCCCGAAGGTGGCGCCGGCGATCAGGTGCCGGCCGTAGATGCCGGGCGGATGGCTGAGCAGGGTGGCGCCGCCGTAGGTGAAGGCGTTCTGGAACTCGCGGCTCTCGCCCCACCAGAACTGCACGGCGGCCCCGGCCACGAACACCGCGGCGAAGATCACCGTGCCGCTGACCAGCAGCGCGGCGAGCAGCAGCAGTCGCGGCCAGGTCCAGGCCAGCGGCAGCGCGTGCATCGCCCAGCCGAGCACCAGCAGCGACTGCAGCGGCCGGCCCGCGCGGCGCAGCGTGAACCGCTCGGCGCAGACCATGGCGAGCGCCGGGGCGGGGCGGATCAGCAGCACGTCCAGGGAGCCGGAGCGGATCCGCTGGCCGAGGCCGTCGACGCTGCCGATCAGCAGGTCGGCGGTGCCCAGCGCGAAGCCCGAGGTGCCGTAGAGCAGGCCGATCTCGGGCAGCGTCCAGCCGCCGAGCCGCCCGGTGTGGCGCAGCATCAGGATCAGCACCACGAAGTCCAGGAAGGTGACCAGCAGGTTGCCCACCGAGGAGATCCAGAAGTTGGCCCGGTAGGCCAGCGCGGCCCGCATCCACATCGCGGCCGCCAGCCGCCAGGAGACCACCGCCCAGCGGGCCCGGGCGAGCGGGTTCTCGGGTGTCGACAGCTCAGCCACCGTGCACCACCACCTTGCGGGCGGCCAGCGCCTGCGCCGCCCGGCCGGCCGTCAGCAGCAGGGCGGCCCAGAGCAGTTGGAAGCCGAGCGCGCGCCCGGCCGCGGCGCCGGTGCGGTGCTCCAGGAAGAGGTCGCAGGGCACCTGGACCAGCGCCGACCAGGGCAGCAGCTGGGCTGCCTGGCGCAGCCCGTCCGGGAAGAGGCTCAGCGGCAGCAGCATCCCGGAGAAGAACATCGAGACCACCGCCATCAGCACTCGCAGGCCCTCCGCGTCGTCCAGCCAGAAGCCGGTCACCGAGACCAGGAAGCGCAGCCCGAAGCTGACGGTGACGGCCAGCAGCACCGAGACCAGGAAGAGCGGCCAGGTGAGGGGGGCGTGCGGCAGCCGGGCGTGGAAGAGCAGCACCCCGGCGGCCAGCGGCACGGCGCCGCGGGTCAGCAGCTGGAAGCCGGCCCGGCCCAGGTCGGAGGCGAGCCACCAGCCGAGGAAGTCCACCGGGCGGTAGAGGTCGATCGCGATGTCCCCGGTGCGCAGCCGCTGCTGCAGGTCGTCCTGGAAGCCGCCGCCCCAGGCCGCGACCGCGACCAGCAGGGCCTGGCTGACCCAGATGTAGGTGACCGCCTGGGCGGTGTCGTAGCCGCCCAGGCCGGGCCTGGCGTGCCAGAGGGCGAGGAAGGTGGCGGCGAGCACGCAGCCGAAGACGGTGTTGGTGAAGGCGCCGGCCGCGGTGGCAACCCGGTAGGTGGCGAAGCGGCGGAACGCGCCGCGGGCGATGGCCAGGTAGAGCCCGGCCGAGGTATCCATCAAATATCTCCTTGTCGACAATTTGGGCGCGCCACTCCCGCCCGGGAGCAGGGCGCCACGCCCGAGAGCCCCGACCGACCGACCCCCGGGGGTGGGGGACGTCGTTCGGGGCTGCAGAGATCTGAGGTTGTGTCAGTCCACCGTAGCGGCAAGCCAAGTGGCCGGACAGCGGATTACCACCGACCCGCCGCCCACCGGGGCGCACGCGGCCCGCGACGCGCCGGTACCCCGGCGCCGAAGCGACCGGGGTACCGGAGCAGCCGGGGCGGGTCCAAGAGACACGCCCTAGTGCATCCCGCTGTGCGGCAGGCTCGGCAGCCCGGGCAGCGACGGCAGGCTGGGCAGCGAAAGCCCGAGGCTGCTCAGCAGGTTCGTGATGGTCGACAGCAGACTGGTCAGCAGCCCGGTCAGCTGCCCGACCAGCGAACCGACGTCCGGCAGCCCCGGCAGCGTCACCGGCAGCGAGGGCAACGTCGTCGGCAGGGCCGGCACCGAAGGCAACGCCGGGGTCGACGGCAAGGCGGGCGTCGACGGCAAGGTCACCGGCAGGCTCGGCGTCGACACCGCCGGCCCGGCCGCCGGATGCGGCGGCACCGGCAGCGCCTGCACCGACAGCACCCGCGACACGTCCGGGTCCCGCAGCGGGACGGCCGCACCCGCCGCGGTCACCGAGGTGAGGCTGATCGCCGCGGTCAACGCGGCAGCCGTCCATATGGAACGCATGAGAGGTCTCTTCCTGTTCGACGGAATCCGGGACGGATCCATTCCGTTACCGTCCCGTTCCATACAGTGAGCCGCCCGCGTCCACCCGGCCACCGCGCCTGGGCCGAACGACTGAGGGCCCGCCTCCCCTACCAGGGAGACGGGCCCACCACGACGATCCGACCGGTCCTACAGGTACAACCCCGTCGACCCGTCCGCGTCCTTCAGCCGCTCGGCGGCCACCGCGTGCAGGTCGCGCTCGCGCAGCAGCACGTACGTCGCGCCGCGCACCTCGACCTCCAGCTTGTCCTCCGGGTCGTACAGCACCCGGTCACCGGGCTCCACCGAACGCACGCTCTGACCCACGGCCACCGCCTCGGCCCAGCTGCACCGCTTGCTCAGCTCCGCGGTCGCCGGGATCAGGATGCCGCCCGTCGACCGCCGCTCGCCCTCGCCACCGTCCGGACGCACCAGCACCCGGTCGTGCAGCATCCGAATGGGCAGCTTCTCGCCCAACCGGTCGTGTCGGCCGTGTTCGGACAGCCCGGCACCCGCCGGCTGCTCGGCCTGCTTGCTCTGCTCGTCGTTCACGCTCACGCCCAGACCGTACCCGGCGCGGGCCGCCACCGTGGTGCCGGCCCGCGATCCGATCCGTCCGGCACCCGCCCCGGGGCCGCGGTCAGTCCTTCTTGCGCTTGCGCGCCGAGGCCACCAGCAGCAGCACCCCGCCGCCGACCAGCGCCGCCGGCACGATCCGCTCCACCCGCGGCTTGCCCTGCTCGTCCGTGAACTGCGCCTTCAGCTGCTCCACCCCACGGCTCGCCCCGACGTACAGCCGGCCCAGCCGCTGCTCCACCGAGGCCTGCGCCTTCGCCCGCACCTGCGCGGCCACCGTGGTCGGGTGCACCCGCACCGCCAGCTCGTCCAACGTGTCGGCCAGCCGGGTGCGGGCCGCGGCGATGTCCGCCTCGATCTCCGCCGTGCTGCGCCCCGCGTCGTCCCGCGCCACGTCCTTGGTCTTCCCCTTGCCCACCCGGGCCACCTCACTCGCCTCACGTCACGGTCTGCTGGCGCTCAAGTCTGTCAGCTCATCCCCCGGGGCGCGCAGTCCCACCCTCCATCGGAGGTAGGTTTGCAGCGGCACGACCACCCAGTCCAGCACGAGGAGATCCACCCGTGACCCAGCGTCTCCAGGCCGGGGACACCGCCCCCGCCTTCTCCCTGCCCGACGCCGACGGCAACCAGGTGTCCCTCGCGGACCACCTGGGCCGCAAGGTGATCGTCTACTTCTACCCCGCCGCGCTCACCCCCGGCTGCACCACCCAGGCCTGCGACTTCACCGACAACCTGGAGGCCTTCAGCGGCGCCGGGTACGACGTCATCGGCATCTCCCCCGACGCCCCCGAGAAGCTCGGCAAGTTCCGCGAGACCGAGGACCTCAAGGTCACCCTGGTCTCCGACGCCGACAAGTCGGTCCTCGAGGCCTACGGCGCCTACGGCGAGAAGACCCTCTACGGCAAGACCGTGGTCGGCGTGATCCGCTCCACCGTCGTCGTCGACGAGCAGGGCAAGGTCGAGCGCGCCCTCTACAACGTCAAGGCCACCGGCCACGTCGCCAAGCTGCTGCGCGACCTCAAGGTCGACACCGAGGCCTGAGCACCCCCGACGCCTGAGCACCCCCGGACGGCGACGCACGACGGCCCGGCTCCCCCACACAGGAGCCGGGCCGCCGCTCTTGCGCGACGCCGGGATCAGGCGGGCAACCCCACGGCCCGCTCGCCGCTGCGCCGCTGCTGGATCACCACAGCGACGACCAGCAGCGCACCCTGCGCCACGTCCTGCCAGAACGAGTTGATGCCCTGGACCGTCAACCCGTTCTCCAGCGCACCGAGCAACGCCACTGCCAGCAGCGTCCCCCCGATGCCGCCCTTGCCGCCGCGCAGCGCACAGCCGCCCAGCGCCGCCGCGGTGATCGACTGCAGCTCCAGGCCCTCGCTGCCGGAGACCGGCTGGCCCGAGCCGGTACGGGCGGTCAGCAGGATGCCGGCCACCGCCGCCACCACGCCGAGCAGCCCGTACACCGCGATCAGGTACTTGTTGATGTTGATGCCGGCCAGCCGCGCCGCGGTGTCGTTGCCACCGATCGCGTAGAGGTTCCGGCCGATGTCGGTGTACTTGAGCAGCAGGTGCACCGCCAGCGCCACCAGGATCAGCAACCACACCATCACCGGCAGCCCGGCGATCTTGCCCCGGCTGAGGAAGATGAAGATGCTGTCGTTGAGCACGTACCCCTGCGCCGAACCGTTGGAGATCAGGTCCGCAACCCCCTTGTAGGCCGCCAGGCCCGCCAGGGTGGCGATGGTCGGGTTCACCCGCCCGTAGACGATGATCACCCCGTTCAGCACCCCGATCACCACGCCGACGCCCAGCGCCGCCGCCATGCCCAGGAACGCGTTCGACCCGGACGAGGTGAACGCCATCGCACTGATCACCGAGGCCAGACCCGCCTGCGAACCCACCGAGATGTCCAGGCCACCACAGATGATCACCACGGTCTGCACCACCGCGAGCAGCCCGCTGATGGTCACCGCCTCCGCGATCACCTGAATGTTGTCCCAGCTCAGGTAGTTCCCGTTGAGCGAGCCGAACAGCACCAGCAGCAGCACCAGGCCACCGGCCAGACTCAGGTTCTGCGCGCCGATCGAGGCCAGCAACCCGCCGACCCCACCCCGCCTGGCCGGCGGCACGCTCCCGGTGGGCGCGCCCTTGGAAACGGTCGTGGTGCTCATGCGGTCCTTCCCTCGTCGCTCGAAGCAGCCGCCAGGTCGCCGCCTGACGCCAGGTCATCGGCCATCGCCAGCGCGAGGATCCGCTCCTCGGTGGCCTCCGCCCGGTCCAACTCGCCGGTGATCCGGCCGTTCTGCATCACCACCACCCGGTCCGCCAGCCCGAGCACCTCGGGCAGCTCCGAGGAGATCACCACCAGCGCGACCCCCTCCTTCGCCAGGTCGGCGATGATCTGGTAGATCTCCGCCTTCGCCCCCACGTCGATCCCGCGGGTCGGCTCGTCCAGGATCAACACCTTCGGCTTGCGGGCCAGCCAGCGGGCCAGCACCACCTTCTGCTGGTTGCCGCCGGACAGCTTGCGCACCTCGTGCTCGATCGACGGCGCCCGCACCCGCAACCGGTCCACGTACCCCTGGGCCAGCTCCTGCTCGGCCGACCGCCGCACGAACCGCCACCGCCGCAACCGCTCCAGCACCACCAGCGAGGCGTTGTCCCGGATCGTGCGGTGCAGGAACAGCGCCTGCGCCTTGCGCTCCTCCGGCGCCAACCCCAGCCCCGCCCGGATCACCGCCCCCGGACTGCCCGAGCGCAACCGCTCGCCGTCCAACCGCACCGACCCCGAACGCACCGGCAGGTCACCGGCCAGCGCCAGCGCCAGCTCCGAACGGCCGGCCCCGATCAACCCGGCCAACCCCACCACCTCACCGGCCCGCACCGTCAGGTCGATGTCCGTGACGTCGTCGGTCGTCAGCTTCTCGACCTCCAACACCACCCGGTCGGTGGCGACGTTCTGCCGCACGAACATGGAGGACAGGTCACGGCCCACCATCAGCCGCACCAGCTCGCGCTCGCTCGCCGACTCCGCCTCCAGCACCCCCGCCACCGAACCGTCGCGCAACACCGCGATCCGGTCCGCCAGCCGGAAGATCTCCTTCATCCGGTGCGACACGTAGATCACCGCCACGCCCTGGTCGCGCAGCCGGCGGATCAGCCCGAAGAGCGCCTCCACCTCCTGCTCGGAGAGCGAACTGGTCGGCTCGTCGAAGGCGATCACCTTCGCCTCCCCGGTCAACGCCCGCAGGATCTCCACCAGCTGGCGCTGCGCCGGGGTCAGCTCCGACCCCAGCAGGTCCGGATCCAGCACCCGGGCGAAGCCCAGGCGCTCCAGGTCCGCCAGGATCCGCCGGCGCAGCTCGGCCCGGTCCAGCCGCCGCCCCGCCCGGCGGGGCAGCGAACCGGCGTACACGTTCTCGGCCACCGAGACGTGCGGGATGATCTCCGGCTCCTGCGGGATGATCCGGATCCCCAACGCCCGCGCCCGGGCCGGCGAACCGAGCTCCACCTCGGCGCCGTCCAGCAGCACCGCACCCTCGCTCGGCTGGTGGTCACCGGTCAGGATCTTCAACAGGGTGGACTTGCCGGCCCCGTTCTCCCCCATCAGGGCGGTGACCTGCCCCGCCGGGAAGTCCAGGGTGACCTCGCCCAGCGCCCGGACCTCGCCGAACCGCTTGCCGAGCCCGCGGACGCCGGCGCCCGCGGTCGTCGTCTTCCCCCCAGTCGCCTTCTTGCTCGTCACGGTCGCTACCTCAGCTGCACTGGACGCCGGCGGACTGCCAGTTCGAGGCGTCGACCATGGCGGTGGGAGCGAACGCCTCCTGCGGGAACGCCTTGCCGTCCTTCAACTTGTCGTACATGGTCTGCACCGCGAGCGCGCCCACGTCGCTGCCGTTGATGTACAGCGCCGCCTTCATCCCGGTCGGCTTGCCGCTGCCCCAGTCCTTGCACGCCAGGTAGGCGCCCAGGCCGATGCCGATCACGTTGTCCGCGCTGATCCCCGCGTTCTGCATCGCGGTGATGCCGCCCTGCACGTTCTCGTCGTTGCAGCCCCAGATCACCCAGTGCTTGACGTTCGGGTTGGCGGTGATGGTCGCCGCGATCTTGTCCTGCGCACCGGTGGGGGTGTTGTCGGTGGCGACGTCGATGTTCTGCACCCCGGCACCGCCGCCCGCCGCGAACGCCGCCTTCGCCGCGTTCACCCGGTCACCGCAGACCGTCACGTCCTGCTGCCAGGCCGAGATGGTCCGGGTGTCCGCGGCCGCCCAACCCGCCTTCTGGTACTCCTGCCCCGCCCGGGTGCCCACCTGGGTGCCCATCTGCTGGCCACTGAAGCCGATCCGCGGCAGCAGGTCGGACGCCGGGCACTTGGCCGGGTCCGGACCGGAGGAGCAGACCTGGTCGTCCGAGGTCAGCAGCGCCACCTTGGCGTCCTTCGCGGTCTGCACCAGCTGCGGACCCACCGACGGGTCCGGCGGCACCACGATCAGGCCGTTGCTCTTCTGCGCGATCGCGGCCTGCTCCTGGCTGACCGCCTGGTTCGCGTCGGTGCCCAGGTTGACCACCTTCAGGTCGATGCCCAGCTGCGCGGCCTTGGCCTTGGCGCCGGCCGCCTCACCGATGAAGTACTGCTGGTCGCCCTGCTTCTGCAGGTAGGTGAGGGAGATCTTCCCGCTGACCTTGGCGACGTCACCGGAGGCGGCGGAGGAGCTCGACTGGCCGGTCGAACAGGCCGTCAAGCCCAGGGTGACGATCAGACCCGCGGTGGCGGCGACAGCGCGGCGGCGGTGGCGCACAGTGGTCATGGGTGGGGGCTCCTTGAGGTGGCACAGGCTCTTGCTGGGTGGGCTCGCTGGGGATCAGACTCACAATCGATCAGAACCGAACAGGTTCCAACGCGATGTGCCATATGACATCCGGTCTGACCTCGACCGTCAAGGGGTTTCGCACAGATACGCACAGGTCGCAACGGAACCGTTGTCAGATCGTGTGAAGAGTGGCAGAGCGTGACAGTAGCGGGTGTGCTCCGGGTACGAAAGAGCGGTGGGGGGAGGTGCGGGTCAGCAGGGGCCGAGGTCGGTCCAGACGCCCCAGGCGCCGCTCGCGGTGGGGTCGTCGCCCTTGGTCCACCACTTGTTGCTGTAGTAGTGGCCCTGCCAGGCCACCTTGGTGGTGGTCGGGTAGGCGGTACCGGCGTCCCAGGCGGGGGCGGCGGTGCAGCCGGCGGGGGTGGGAGTGGGGGTCGGCGTGGGAGTGGGCGTCGGGGTCGGGGTGGGCGTGGGGGTCGGCGTCGGGGTGGGCGTCGGGGTCGGGGTCGGCGTCGGGGTGCCCGAGCCGGTGCCGGCCGGGACGGCTCCGCGGGTGTAGTCGCCCGCGATCCCGTACAGCGTCCCGCCCACGTTCACCGTCCAGTTGGACGGCGTCGAGGTCGGCAGGTAGTAGACGAAGTCCACGTCCACCGAGGCCCCGGGCGCCAGCGACTGCCAGGCCGGCAGCTTCAGCGAGACCCGGTTGTAGGTCCCCTTCAGGCCGCCCACGTTGCCCGGCCCCGGGTTGTCCTGGCTGATCACCGAGGAGTTGAAGCCCGACTGGTCGTGCGCGTTGCCCGGCGCCGAGTTGCTGTAGTCGAACTGGAACTCGGTGCCGCCCGGCAGCGTCACCGTCGAGTTGTTGACGATGTGGATCTTCGGGTTGATCGGGTAGTTGTTGTCGCCGAGCGCGAAGTTGGTGAAGGACACGTCGATCGGCAGGGTCTGCTGCGGCAGCGCGACGGTCGCCCGGGTCGCACCGTACGGCGAGGCCGACTTGAACTTGCTGTACAGGTCACCGGTCAGCGTCGAACCGGCCACGTACTCGCCCTTGCCGCCGTTGGCCGTCGGGTCGAAGGTGTAGTCACCCGCCAGCTCCCAGATCATCGCCCCGCCGGCCCCCTGGTTCACCAGGTAGTCCGCCTTGGCGTTCACCGACTGCTCGTCCTCGGTGGAGAGGAAGACGTTCTTGGTGGAGTTCCACAGCCACGGCGCGACCAGCGAGGAGCTGTAGTTGCGCTGGTAGCTGCCGGTCAGCGAGGTGTCGGTCAGCCCGTACTTCGACAGGTAGTCCGGCAGGATCCCGTTCTGCAGGTTCATCGCGTGCCACATCGGGTTGGACCCCGCCGGCGCCTCCTTGCCGTTGGCGTCCTGGTCGTGCCACAGGTTGTCGATCCCGACCGCGCCGTCACCACAGGTGGTCAGCCCCGAGCCGGCCGGGCAGGTGGTGGTCGACGCCGTGCCCCAGAGGCCGTTGGTGCCGCCGGTGACGTTCTTGAACCCGCGGGTGTAGTACGGGATGCCCAGGTTGATCCGGCCGGCCGGCATCGCACCGCGGAAGTAGTGGTAGGCCCAGTCCCCGTTCAGGTACCCGATCCCGCCGTACTGCGAGGTGCCGTACACGTTGGCGGCCTTGAGCTCGGCGTCGTTGCCGTCGTCGAAGAGCGAGGCGTTCGGGCCGACGTACTGGTTCCACGCGCCCTGCAGGTCGTAGGACATGATGTTGACGTAGTCCAGGTACTGGGTCACCTGGAAGGTCTCCATGCCGCGCAGCAGGTAGCCCGAGGACGGTGCCGCCACCGAGAGCAGGTAGTACTTGCCGTCCGCCGCGCTCGCCGTGTCCAGCTTCTGCCGCAGCGTCTTCAGCAGCGCCGCGTACCCCTGCATCAGCGAGCCGCGCTTGGCGTTCGCGGTCGTCCAGTCGAGCGGGTTGCCCGCGTTGTTCATCGAGGTCGGGTACTCGTAGTCGAGGTCGACCCCGTTGAAGCCGTACTTCTCGACGAAGGCCACCGCCGAGTCGGCGAAGGTGTTGATCCCGGCCTGGTTCACGCTGCCGTCCGGATTGACGGTCATCGCGTAGAAGCCGCCCGAGTTCACCCGGTTCCCCGAGTCGTCGAAGTACCCGCCGGTCTCGGCCCAACCGCCCACCGAGATCATCGTCTTGACGTTCGGGTACTGCTTCTTGAACTTGGACAGCAGGTTGAAGTGCCCCTGGTACGGCAGGCTCGGATCCATCTCCGCACCCGGCACGCCCGGGAAGGTCATCCCGGTGGCGGCGTTGTTCGGCCCGTCGCTGCCGACCGAGATCCGGTTGTCGCCGCCGACGTGCGCGAAGGCGTAGTTGACGTGGGTGACCTTGTCCCACGGGATGTTGTTCACCAGGTAGGCGGGCGTGCCGTCCTTCCCGGTGCGCCACCCGGTGAAGTACCCGATGATGCGCCGCTGGTGGTCCGGCCCCATCTTCTCGCGCCCACTGGTGTCGTAGGCGAGGCAGTACGGGACGTCCACCCCGGGCGTGGTGTACATCCCGTCCGGACGACAGGACTGGTTGTCGACGGCCGCGGTCGTGGCGGTCGTGCTGGTCGTGGCCGCGGTGGAGGCGGGCGCGGCGGCCAGGGTGCCGAGCAGCAGCCCGGCCAGCGAGGCGGCAGCAGAAGCCGCGAGGGCGAGCCGGCGGCCGCGCGCCGCCCTCCTCGCCTGATGACGGATCAACACTCGGTCCTCCAGAGGAGAGTGTCGGCCGCGCGCCAGGTGGGGCAGCGCGCGCGTGGGGGTCGGTTGGGGGCACCCGGCAGATGGCACGCGGAAGGAGGCATGGGGGTGGCCAACGACCGACTGCCACGCTGCAGGGTCCGCCGAAGTTATTTGGTCTGGACCAGTTGGGTCAATAGGTCTGGACCATGTCGTGTCAACAGCGTGAAGATGAGAATGGTGATTCTCATCACGCCCTCATGGCAGGACGGAGAAGTTCGCGGACAGGCCGTGACCGATCGGGGGTTGCGGTCGTTGCCCTCTGCAAGGAGGGAACTCATGTCCATATCCATGCGGTACACCCGGGAGATGTTGGCACCACTGGCGGCGGAGTCGCGGTCGCTGGACGAGATGCTGATCACCATGGGGAAGGAACCGGAGACCTACCGGCGCAAGTACCTCCGAAAGCGGCTGACCGCTTTCGGAATCGACACCAGCCACTTCCGGTCGACCGGCAGCATCTACACGCGCGAGCTTCTTGAGACCGCCGTCGCGCAGTGCACCACCGTGGCCGGCGTCGTCCGGCTCCTCCAGCAGCGCCAGGCCGGCGGCACCCATGCCCATATCGGCCGCCGGATCAAACAGTTCGGGATCGACACCTCGCATTTCACCGGCCAGGCGCACAACAGGGGAAAGCGTCTTGGTCCGCGCCGCACCCCAGCCGAGCTCCTCAGGCGCCTACCACCCGACAGCCGTCGGATCCCGGGTGCCCGGCTGCGCACGATGCTGGTGCTGCTCGGCCGCCCGGAGCGTTGTGAGGGCTGCGGCACACCGCCGACCTGGCACGGCCGCCCGCTGACGCTCGAGGTGGACCACATCGACGGAGACTGGCTCAACAACCAGGAGAGGAACCTCCGCCTGCTCTGCCCCAATTGTCATGCCACCACCGAGACCTACTGCGGTCGCAACAAGGGCAAGACATCACCACCCGCACCATAAACTACGGTGCCCACCACTTGCGCCAGGCCCTAGACTGGGCCCATGCGGCCGTGGTGGAAGGGAAGACACGATGGCTTTAGGTGCCATTGGGGGAAACCCCGTGAGGGTTCGAATCCCTCCGGCCGCATCAGCCTAAGAATCGAAGGCCCGTCAGAAACTGACGGGCCTTCGCCGTTCTCCTACTTCACCAGCTCCCGCACCACCGGCACCAACCCCCGGAACGCTTCCCCCCGGTGGCTGATGGCGTTCTTCTCGTCCGCCGTCAGCTCCGCGCACGTGCGGGTCTCCCCCAGCGGCTGGAGGATCGGGTCGTAGCCGAAGCCGCCCTCCCCCGCCGGCGCGAACCGCAGCGTCCCCAGCAGCCGGCCCTCCACGACCCGCTCGGTGCCGTCCGGCAGGGCCAGCGCCGCGGCGCAGGCGAAGTGGGCGGCCCGGTGCGGGTCGGCGATGTCGGCGAGCTGGGCGAGGAGGAGGTCCAGGTTGGCGCGGTCGTCGCCGTGCTTGCCGGCCCAGCGGGCGGAGAAGATGCCGGGGGCGCCGCCGAGCACGTCCACGCAGAGGCCGGAGTCGTCGGCGACCGCGGGCAGGCCGGTGGCCTGGGCGAGCGCGTGGGCCTTGAGCAGGGCGTTCTCGGCGAAGGTCACACCGGTCTCGCGGACGTCGGGGACCTCGGGGTAGGCGTCGGCGCCGACCAGGTCGACGTCGAGGCCGGCCGCGCCGAGGATGGCGTGCAGTTCGGCGACCTTGTGCTGGTTGCGGGTGGCGAGGACGAGGCGTGGCAGGGTGCTCATGGCCCCTCAGTATTCCCTCTTCCGAACCCGGTCAGCTCGCGCAGACCTTGGTGAGGTTCCCGGCGGCGTCGCCGAGCGGGCCGAGGTCGGGGACCTGGTTGGCGTCGACCGCCTGCTGGACCTTGTCGGCCTGGGTCTGCATGTCGGTGACGGCCTTGGCGACGTCGGTGTTGCCGGCGTTCTTGCCGACCTTGTCGAGGTCGGTCTTCAGCTTGGCCAGGGCGCGGCCGGCGGCGGCGGGGTCCTGGTTGGCGTTGTTGTAGGCGCTGCCGACCTGGCCGACGTCGGTGCCGACGGTGACCGCCGTGGTGCCGCAGTCCATCGCCTTCTGGGCGGCGGAGCAGCTGATCGCGCTGAGCGGGAGGACGGCGAGCAGGGCGGCGGCCGCGAGGGTGGCGGGTCGGGTGAAGGGGTGCGGCATCGGCGGTCCTCCGCTGTTCCTCCGCTGGGGTGTGCTGTGGCAGGAACGGTACGGGCTGCACGGCGGTGCTGTACAGCCCGTCCACCTGCGAAGTCGGCGGTCGGCCCGCTCCTGGACCCGCCTCCGGGTCCACCCGGTCCGGCGGCTCAGCCCGTGAGGTCGTCCAGGGCCTTGCGCTGGATCGCGTCGAGCTCGGCGCAGCCCAGCGTGCCGAGGTCGAGCAGCTGGTTGAGCAGGTCGCGGTCGAAGGGGGCGCCTTCGGCGGTGCCCTGGACCTCGACGAAGCGGCCGTCGGAGGTGCAGACGATGTTCATGTCGGTCTCGGCGCGCACGTCCTCCTCGTAGCGGAGGTCGAGCATGGGGGTGCCGTCGATGATGCCGACGCTGACGGCGCTGACGCCGCCGGTGATGGGCTGGCCCTTGGCGCGCAGCAGCTTGCGGTCGCGGGCCCAGGAGACGGCGTCGACGAGGGCGACGTAGGCGCCGGTGATGGCGGCGGTGCGGGTGCCGCCGTCGGCCTGGAGGACGTCGCAGTCGAGGACGATGGTGTTCTCGGCGAGGGCGCGGTGGTCGATGACGGCGCGCAGCGAGCGGCCGATGAGGCGGCTGATCTCGTGGGTGCGGCCGCCGATCTTGCCGCGGACGGATTCGCGGTCGCCGCGGGTGTTGGTGGCGCGCGGGAGCATCGCGTATTCGGCGGTGACCCAGCCTTCGCCGCTGCCCTTGCGCCAGCGGGGGACGCCTTCGGTGACGCTGGCGGTGCAGAGGACTTTGGTGTCGCCGTAGGAGACGAGGACGGAGCCTTCGGCGTGCTTGCTCCAGCCGCGTTCGATGGTGATCGGGCGGAGCTGGTCTGGGGTGCGGCCGTCGATGCGTGACATAGCGCCTGAGCGTAGTCGGTCCCGGCATTTGGGACACAGCTGCCGGTGGGAGGCCCGGCGGCGGGTGCGCCGACGGCCGTCGCCCGGGTGCCCCGACGGCCCGTCCCCCGGGTGCGCCGACGGCCCGTCTCCCCGGTGGGGTGACGGGCCGTCGGGCGGGTCTCAGGTGCGGCTCACATCATGTCTTCGATGTCGGCGGCGATGGGGTCGGCGTCGGTGCCGATGACGACCTGGATCGCGGTGCCCATCTTGACGACGCCGTGGGCGCCGGCGGCCTTGAGGGCGGCTTCGTCGATGAGGGAGGGGTCCTTGACCTCGGTGCGCAGGCGGGTGATGCAGCCTTCGACCTCTTCGATGTTCTCGATTCCGCCGAGACCCGCGACGATCTTCTCAGCCTTGGTGGCCATGGTTCCTTCTCCCTCTGTGTCGGCGGTCCGGCTGCTCTGCCGGCGGCCGTCCTGCGGTGTGCGGTGCCGGGTGGCCGGGTGACGCGGGCTCAGCGCCCCGGTCGGGACCGGGTGGCGCTCCGGCGCGACCAGGATCACCCGGGTTCGGGGGTTCCGCCACGCTGGTGCACGTTTGGCCCAGCACCGCGCGCACGTCGTGGATCTTCCTCCCAGGATGACGGTGTGTGGGGCTCGGGTCCACGGCATGCGGCTTGCACCATAACTGGTCTACACCAATATGGGTGTACTTCCCAAAACGTGCGGCCCGCCACCGGTGTTCCCGGTCGCACCGGGCAGGGCAGGCGGACGGCGGACGGCAGCGCGGGAGGCAGCGGATGGGTTCGGCGGACGCCGCGGGTGCGCGGCGGGTGCCGCAGAAGCAGTGGTGGCAGGGCTTCTACGGCGGGCTGCAGAAGATGGGGCGGTCGCTGCAGTTGCCGGTGGCGGTGCTGCCGGCGGCGGGGATCCTGAACCGGCTCGGGCAGCCGGACATGTTCGGGCCGGACGGCCGGATCGCCGACTGGCCGGACGTGGCGAAGGTGCTGGCGGGAGCGGGCGGCGCGCTGCTGGACTCCTCGCTGGGGCTGCCGCTGCTGTTCTGCGTCGGGGTGGCGATCGGGATGGCCCGGAAGGCGGACGGTTCGACGGCGCTGGCGGCGGTGGCCGGCTTCCTCGTCTACTACAACATCCTGCACCAGTTCCCGGTGAGCCCGCCGACCACGCCGCCGAGCTACCAGAACCCGGGGGTGTTCGGCGGGATCCTGATGGGGTTGATGGCGGCCTGGTGCTGGGTGCGGTTCCACCGGACGAAGTTGGTGGACTGGCTGGGGTTCTTCAACGGGCGGCGCCTGGTGCCGATGGTGATGGCGTTCGTGGGGCTGGTCTTCGCGGTGCTCTGCCTGTGGGTCTGGCCGCCGGTGGGGCGGGGGCTGACGCATTTCAGCAAGTGGTTGTCGGATCTGGGGGCGGTGGGGTCGGGGCTGTTCGGGGTGGCGAACCGGTCGTTGCTGGTGATCGGGATGCACCAGTTCCTGAACACCTTCATGTGGTTCCAGTACGGCAGTTTCACCAAGCCGAACGGCCAGGTGGTGAACGGTGACGTCAACCGGTTCCTGGCGGGCGATCCGACGGCCGGCCAGTTCACCTCGGGCTTCTTCCCGATCATGATGTTCGCGTTGCCGGCGGCGGCGCTGGCGATCGCGCACTGCGCGAAGCCGCACCGGCGCAAGGAGGTGCTGGGCCTGATGACCTCGGTGGCGCTGACCAGCTTCGTGACCGGGGTGACCGAGCCGATCGAGTACTCCTTCCTCTACGTGGCGCCGGCGCTGTACGTGGCGCACGCGCTGCTGACCGGGGTGTCGATGGGGGTGACCTGGGCCCTGGGCGTGCACGACGGGTTCAGCTTCTCGGCGGGCCTGATCGACTACCTGATCAACTGGAGCCTGGCGACCAAGCCGTGGCTGATCATCCCGATCGGCGCCTGTTTCGCGGTGGTCTACTACGCGCTCTTCCGCTTCATGATCACCAAGTTCGACCTCAAGACCCCGGGGCGCGAGCCGGAGGACGAGGTGGAGGACGTCGCCAAGGAGTGAGTCCCGCCACACCGGCGGGACTCACCGGGGCCCCGGAGCGCGCTGCCGCCCGGGGCCTTCGGCCGTGCGGCGACGGGTCAAAAGCCCCTGGCCGCCGCGCGGCTTTCCGTCCCTTTTGCCTGTCGTGTTATGAAAGGTCCTGATCTGGTGTAGACCAATTTGGTCCACGCTGGCCGACCGGGCAGTGCCGCCCGCCGACCGCCGAAGGAACCGCATGAGTACCACGACCGCCCCCGCGGCAGCGCCGCCCCGGAGGAAGCCGGGCGCCGGCCTGCTCCAGGGCCTGCAGAAGATCGGCCGCAGCCTGCAGCTGCCGGTGGCGGTGCTGCCGGCAGCCGGCATCCTGCTGCGGCTGGGTCAGCCGGACGTGTTCGGCAAGGACGGCCTGGGCTGGGACAAGGTGGCCGCCGTCTTCGCCACCGCGGGCGACGCGGTCTTCTCCAACCTGGCGCTGCTCTTCTGCGTCGGGGTGGCGATCGGCTTCGCGAAGAAGGCGGACGGCTCCACGGCGCTGGCCGCGCTGGTCGGCTACCTGGTCTTCCACAACGTGCTGACCGTCTTCCCGATGGCCGGCACGGTCACCGCAGTCGACCCGGCCGGCAAGCCGCAGGACCCGGGAGTCTTCGGCGGCATCGTGGTCGGCCTGCTGAGCGCGCTGATCTGGCAGAAGTACCACCGCACCAAGCTGGTCGACTGGCTCGGCTTCTTCAACGGCCGCCGGCTGGTGCCGATCGTCATGGCCTTCGTCGGCACCCTGCTGGGCATCGCCTTCGGGCTCGCCTGGGGTCCGATCGGCACCGGGCTGACCCACGCCGGCAACTGGCTGGTGGGCCTGGGCGCAGCGGGTGCGGGCATCTACGGCCTGGCCAACCGGGGGCTGATCCCGATCGGGATGCACCAGTTCCTGAACACCTTCTTCCAGCAGCAGGTGGGCAGCTTCACCGATGCGTCCGGGAAGGTGTGGACGGGCGACATCCCGCGGTTCTTCCACCACGATCCGACGGCCGGGCAGTTCATGTCGGGGTTCTTCCCGATCATGATGTTCGGTCTGCCGGCGGCGGCGCTGGCGATCGCGCACTGCGCCCGGCCCGAGCGCCGCAAGGCGGTGACCGGGATGATGGTCTCGGTCGCGCTGACCAGTTTCATCACCGGTGTCACCGAGCCGATCGAGTTCTCGTTCATGTTCATCGCGCCGGTGCTGTACGCGATCCACGCGGTGCTCACGGGCCTGTCGATGGCCCTGACCTGGGAGCTCGGGGTGCACGACGGGTTCAGCTTCTCGGCGGGGTTGATCGACTACCTGCTGAACTGGAACCTGGCCACCAAGCCGTGGTTGATCATTCCGATCGGGCTGGCCTTCGCGGCCCTGTACTACGGGCTCTTCCGGTTCGCGATCATCCGGTTCGACCTGCCCACCCCGGGCCGTGAGCCGGAGGACGAGGTCGAGGACGTGACCCGGGCCTGAGCTGGGGCGATCCGCCGACGGCGGTGCCGGTCAGGTCATGATCGCCAATCCACAACAAGGTTTCGATTTCATAGCGCTTCCCACCTGCGGGGCTTCCCAACCTTCCGGGGCCCCTCGGGCCGTGCTAGAAAACTGGTCTACACCACTTGGTGGTGTAGACCAGTTCGCGCATCCGGCCCCGCTTCCCCAGCCCGGTGCGCCCTGCCGTGAGGAACGACCCCCATGAGTACGACTGCGCAGGCAACGCCGCCCGCACCTTCGCCCCTCAAGCAGTTCGGGCAGAACACCCTTCAGGGTCTGCAGAAGATGGGCCGCAGCCTCCAGCTGCCGATCGCCGTGCTGCCGGCCGCCGGCCTGCTGGCGCGGCTCGGCCAGGACGACGTCTTCGGCAAGGCCGGCCTGCACTGGGACAAGGTCGCCGCCGTGTTCAACGCGGCCGGTGGCGCGCTGCTGGACAGCAGCACCGGTCTGCCGCTGCTGTTCGCGGTCGGCATCGCCATCGGCTTCGCGAAGAAGGCCGACGGCTCCACCGCGCTCGCCGCGCTGGTCGGCTTCATGGTCTACAACAAGGTCCTCACCGCATTCCCGATCACCGAGGGTCACATCGCGGACGGGCAGTGGGTCGCCCCGACCTACCAGAACCCGGGCGTGCTCGGCGGCATCGTGATCGGTCTGCTCAGCGCGGTGCTGTGGCAGAAGTACCACCGCACCAAGCTGGTCGACTGGCTCGGCTTCTTCAACGGCCGCCGGCTGGTGCCGATCATCATGGCCTTCGTCGGCACCGCCGTCGGCGTGCTCTTCGCCCAGTTCTGGGGCCCGGTCGGCACCTTCATCGGGCACCTGAACAACAGCCTGATCGGCCTGGGGGCGGTCGGCGCCGGCCTGTTCGGCCTGGTCAACCGCGGTCTGCTGCCGATCGGCATGCACCAGTTCGTCAACTCCTACGCCTGGTTCCAGGCCGGCGACTACACCAAGGCCGACGGCACCGTGGTGCACGGCGACCTGACCCGCTACATGGCGGGCGACCCGCACGCCGGCCAGTTCATGTCCGGCTTCTTCCCGATCATGATGTTCGCGCTGCCGGCCGCCGCCCTGGCGATCGCCCACTGCGCCCGCCCGGAGCGCCGCAAGGCTGTCACCGGCATGATGGTCTCGCTGGCCCTGACCTCCTTCGTCACCGGCGTCACCGAGCCGATCGAGTTCTCCTTCGTCTTCATCGCCCCGGTGCTGTTCGTGATCCACGCGCTGCTCACCGCCGTCTCGATGGCGGTCACCTGGGCGCTGGGCGTGCACCTCGGCTTCACCTTCTCCGGCGGTCTGATCGACCTGGTGCTCGGCTGGAGCCACGGCCACAACCAGTGGATGGTCTTCCCGCTCGGCCTGGCCTTCGCCGCCCTCTACTACGTGTTGTTCCGCTTCGCGATCACCAAGTTCAACCTCAAGACCCCCGGTCGCGAGGACGACAGCGAGGTCGAGGACCTCACCAAGGCGTGACGGCTCCGCGGAGCTGACCCGAACGGGAGCGGGGGGGGGGGGGGGGGGGGGGGGAACGCGCCTTCCTTTTCTTGTTTTTCTTTTTTTCCTCCCACCTCCTCCCCCCCCCCC
>NZ_JBNQTI010000069.1:0-16698 GCF_050325825.1 Kitasatospora sp. LaBMicrA B282 | reverse complement strand
GGGGGGGGGGGGGGGGGGGGGGGGGGGGGGGGGGGGGGGGGGGGGGGGGGGGGGGTGGGGGTTCTCCCCCCCCCCCCCCCCCCCCCCCCGCTCCCGTTCGTGCGCGTGTGCGCCGCTGCGCCCTCAGACCTCGTACACCGCACCGGCCTTGGCCAGCTCCACCGGCCCGCGGTAGGCGGCCTCGGCGTCGCGCAGGTTGCGCTGCGGGTCGGTCCACGGCGGGATGTGGGTGAGCAGCAGCCGGCGGGCCCCGGCGGCGGCGGCGTGCTCGCCGGCCTCCCGGCCGTTCAGGTGCAGGTCCCGGTAGCTGTCGCGGCCGTCGGTGAACGCCGCCTCGCACAGGAACAGGTCGGCGTCCCGGGCCAGTTCGACCAGTTCGGGGCTCTCCCCGGTGTCGCCGGAGTAGACCAGCGAGCGACCGCCGTGCTCGATCCGGAAGGCGAAGGCCTCCACCGGGTGGTTGACCCGGGCCGTGGTCACGGTCAGCGGGCCGAGCGCGAAGGTGCCCGGGGTGAGCGTGCGGAAGTCGAAGACCTCGGTCATCCCGGGCTCTTCGGGCATGTCGTAGGCGCGGGCGAGGCGGCCGGCGGTGTCGGCGGGGCCGTAGACCGGCAGCGGGTCGGGGCAGCCGCCCTGGCGGTAGTTGCGGGCCACCCAGTAGGCGCACAGGTCGATGCAGTGGTCGCCGTGCAGGTGGCTGAGCGCGACCGCGTCCACCTCGTAGAGGCCGACGTGGTTCTGCAGGGCGCCGAGCGCGCCGTTGCCGAGGTCGAGCACCAGGTGGAAGCCGTCGGCCTCGACCAGGTAGCTGGAGCAGGGCGAGTCGGGCGACGGGAAGCTGCCCGAACACCCCACTACAGTCAGTTTCATCCCGAGCCCCTCCGCCGGATCCAGGTCCCGCGCACGCCGATGACGCCGGGTGAACACCGGCGAGTAGCTGCAGCGGTCGCGTGTCGAGGGTAAGGGCGGAGCGGCACTTTGCCCCCGTCCCCGTGCCGGGCTGTGGCTGGAATCACCAGAACGGGGCGGCGCGGGGACGGGACCGCGCGCTCGGCGCCACGGTATGGCGCTGAGCGGGCTTGCGAGCGAAGCGACATGGCCGTGGCCGGAAGACTCGCGGTACGGCGCCGGGCGGGCTTGCGAGCGAAGCGAGGGGGCTGCCGGGTCAGCGGTGACCGGGGCGGCGGCGGGCCCAGGCCCGGACGGTGTCGGCGTACCAGCGGGGGTGGCCGGCCCGGTCGACGAAGTCGGGATCGGGCAGCAGGCCGTGCCGACGGTAGTTGCGCACGGTGTCGGTCTGGACTCCGATGTGGCGGGCGATCTCGGCGTAGGACCACAGGTCGCCGCTGCTCGGGTTGCTCATCTGGCGCCACCTCCGGGTGTTCCGAGGATCGACCCTCGGGCTTGCGTGAGCCGGTGCGCGATCAGCTTTTCGGACCCGGGGTGGCGGACCGTGGCGCGGCGGGCGTCGTGGTGATTCCGTGACAGAGCGGCAGCAGCGAACGGATAAATCCTCAACTGTCACACCGGTACGGTCAGCACATGAATGTCTCGAACGGCGCGTCGCTGATGCTCGTGGTCGGTCTGCTGGTGCTCGCCGTGGTCGCCGTCCTGGTCCTGCTCGGTGCCGCCACCCGGTACCGCCCCGGCCGGCGCCCGCCCGGTCGGCCCGCGGCGGCGCCCCGGCCGACGCGGCCCGACCACGAGCGGAACGCCGGCGGGCGGCGCCCCGCGCCGCGCGAGATCTGGTGGGCCGAGGTCCCGTTCGAGGACGGTCCGGGCAGCAAGGACCGGCCCTGCCTGGTGCTCCGCGTCCAGCCGCGCAGCGCCACCGTGCTGAAGATCACCAGCAAGCACCACGCCGAACTGGCCGGCCTGGTCGAGCTGGCGCCCACCGTGGTCGGCGACCGCCAGGGCCGGACCAGTTGGCTGGAGACCGGGGAGCGGCGCGAGGTGCCGCTGCACGCCTTCCGCCGCCGGGTCGGCCCGCTGGACCAGCCGACCTGGGAGCGGGTGCAGCACGCCGTGGAACGCGGCGGCGACCGGCACCAGCCCCGTTAGCCGGGCGATACCGGCCGCCGGAGTCCGATCTGTCGGCGCCCGCGGGCCTCAGGCCCAGAGCTGACCCTGCAACAGCTCCACGGCCTCCTCGGTGCTGGCCGCGGTGTAGATGCCGGTGGACAGGTACTTCCAGCCGCCGTCCGGCACCACGAAGGCGATGTCGGCCCGCTCGCCGGCCCGCGCCGCGCGCCGGCCCACGCCGATCGCCGCGTGCAGGATCGCCCCGGTCGAGACGCCGGCGAAGATGCCCTCCTCGGCGAGGAGTTCACGGGTGCGGCGGACCGAGTCCGCCGAGCCGACGCTGAACCGGGTGGTGAGCACCTCGGCGTCGTAGAGCTCGGGCACGAAGCCCTCGTCCAGGTTGCGCAGCCCGTAGACCAGGTCGTCGTAGCGCGGCTCGGCGGCCACGATCTGCACCCCGGGCACCTTCTCGCGCAGGTAGCGGCCCACGCCCATCAGGGTGCCGGTGGTGCCCAGGCCGGCCACGAAGTGGGTGACGCCGGGCAGGTCGGCCAGGATCTCCGGGCCGGTGCCGGCGTAGTGCGCACCGGCGTTGTCCGGGTTGCCGTACTGGTAGAGCATCACCCAGTCCGGGTGCTCGGCGGCCAGCTCCTTGGCCACCCGCACCGCGGTGTTGGAGCCGCCGGCGGCGGGCGAGGAGATGATCTCCGCACCCCACATCCGCAGCAGCTCGCGCCGTTCCTCGCTGGTGTTCTCCGGCATCACGCAGACGATCCGGTAGCCCTTGAGCTTGGCCGCCATGGCGAGCGAGATGCCGGTGTTGCCGCTGGTCGGCTCCAGCACGGTGCAGCCGGGGGTGAGCCGGCCGGCCGCCTCGGCCTGCTCGATCATGTGCAGCGCCGGGCGGTCCTTGATCGAGCCGGTCGGATTGCGGTCCTCCAGCTTCGCCCAGAGCGTCACCAGGCCCGCGGAGTTGCCGGGGATGGCGGCGGAGATCCGGGGCAGCCGCACCAGCGGCGTGTTGCCGACCGCCTCCAGCGGGCTGTCGTAGCGCATTACTTCGCGCCGCCGGCCACGGCCGGAAGGATGGTGATGCTGTCGCCGTCCTGCAGCCCGGTGCCGATGCCCTCCAGGAAGCGGACGTCCTCGTCGTTCAGGTAGACGTTGACGAAGCGGCGCAGCTCGCCCCGGTCCAGCAGGCGCTCGGCGATGCCCGGGTGGCGGACGTCCAGGTCGGCGATCAGCTCCTGCAGGGTGCCTCCGGCGCCCTCGACGGCCTTGGCGCCGTCGGTGTAGGTACGGAGGATGGTCGGGATGCGGACCTCGATGGCCATGGCTGCGCTCCTCGGCAGTGGTAGGGGGCCGCGGGCGCGCGGCGGGTACTGGGTGCGTGACGTGCTGGGTGACGTACGGGCGGGCACCGATGAGGCGTTGCCCGGGCGTGGTGCGCGGCTCGCCCGGCCGGGCGAGCGGGGCGTCAGGCGTCCGGACAGATCGCCGCGGCGTGCCGGCACAGGTCGATGTGCAGGCGCGCCACGAGGCGGGTGCCCGGGGCCTGGATGCTCACATCGACGGAACGCATGGGCTCATCGTATAGATTCCCGCCCCGGTTCCGACAGGCGCGTCTCGCAGGGCGGATGCTTTCGTGTCGCCCTGTGAGATTCGCGGCGGAACGACCGGTGCCGGACCGCCCTTGGCCGCCGCACGGTCGGACCGCCCCCGCTAGCCGACGATCTCCACGTCTTCCTCCGTGATCGTGCCATCCACGATCCGGAACGAGCGGAACTGGAACGGGTCGCCCTCGGCGTGGCCGTCCGCGGTGGAGACCAGCACGTAGTGGGCGTTCGGCTCGGAGGCGTAGCTGACGTCGGTGCGCGAGGGGTAGGCCTCGGTCGCGGTGTGCGAGTGGTAGACGACCACCGGCTCCTCGTCCCGGTCGTCCATCTCGCGGTAGAGCTTGAGCAGGTCCGCCGAGTCGAACTCGTAGAAGGTGGGCGAGCGGGCCGCGTTGAGCATCGGGATGAAGCGCTCGGGGCGGTCGCTGCCCGCCGGGCCGGCGACGACCCCGCAGGCCTCGTCCGGGTGGTCGGCGCGGGCGTGGGCGACGATCGCGTCGTGCAGCTCTCGGGTGATGGTCAGCATGCGGCCAGGATAGGGCCCGCCTGCGCGGCGCCCGGGCGCTTGTCCGAGCTGTGGGCGCCGCGCTGGACAGCTGCCGCAGGGGAGGCGGGCCCGGGGCGGCCCGGCGTCAGCCCGTCATCGCCTCGAGCAGCGACTCCTGCATCGCGCCCAGCCAGAGGTAGGCCATCACCAGCGGCTTGCGCTCGTCGCTGTCCGGCAGGTCGTAGAGGCCCTGCTCGTCCTCCTCGGTGACCTCGAGCCGCACCCCGAGGGTCAGCCGCAGGTCGTTGAGCGCGCCGAGCCAGCGCGGACACTCCTCGGGGCCGGGGCGCAGCACCCCGCCGTCCCCGCCGAGGGTGTCCAGCGAGCGGATCACCAGCAGCGCGTCCTCGCGCTTGCGGTGGCGCAGGTCCGGCTCGGTGTAGCGGCGGAACTCGCCGGCGGCGGCCTTGGTGCCGGGGTCGGCCGCGGTGCCGGGCTCGCCGTAGGCGTTCGGGAAGAGGCGGGCCAGCGCCGGGTCGGCGGGTGCCTCGGTGGGGCCCTCGGTGAAGAGCGCGGCGAGCGGGTCGGTCTCGGCGCCCGGGGCGCCGGCCGGGCCCGGGCCGATCAGCTCCAGCATCTGCACTTCGAGGGAGCGGAGGATGGCGGCCTCCACCTCCTCGAGTGCGATCGCCGCGCTGCCGTCGGGGGTCCGCTCGAACAACCCAGCCATCGTCAGGTATCCGTCCGCATCTCGTAGGTGTCGGTGGGTCGGCCGCGCGGGTCGGCGGCCGACGGAGGGTCGCCGGGTCAGTCGTGCTGCAGGGTGGCCCACAGGCCGTACCCGTGCATGGCCTGGACGTCCCGTTCCATCTCCTCGCGGGTGCCGGTGGAGACCACCGCGCGGCCGCGGGTGTGGACGTCCATCATCAGCTTGCGGGCCTTCTCCTTCGGGTAGCCGAAGTAGGCCTGGAAGACGTAGAGGACGTAGCTCATCAGGTTGACCGGATCGTTGTGCACGATGGTCACCCACGGAGTGTCCGGCTCCGCCACCGGGAGGCTCTCGGCCTCGGTGCGCTCGATCTCGGCCGGCGCGACACTCACGACTGGCTCTCCTCACGGGGACGGCTCGGTGGGTTCTCCCGGGACTGGCCCGGTGGGGGCGCCCCGGCCGACGACCGGCACGCCTCCCCTGATCTCCCATGCTGCCATCCGGGGGAGGGCGGAGCGATTCCGACCCGGCCGCTGCGGTGCGGCGATCACCCTGCGATCACCCCCGGGGCGACCCGCCGAACTGAAATCGTCAAACTGACGCTAAGTGGTAGTAGCATCATCCTCATGGACGCCAAGGCATTCCCGGCGGCGCGCTCCGCCGTGCCCACCTCCCCGGTAGCGGACTCCACCGCGCTGCTCACCGACCGCTACGAGCTGACCATGCTGCAGGCCGCGCTGCGCAGCGGCGCCGCGCACCGCCGCTCGGTCTTCGAGGTGTTCACCCGCCGCCTGCCCGACGGCCGCCGCTACGGCGTCCTGGCCGGCACCGGCCGAGTCCTCGACGCGGTGGAGAACTTCCGTTTCTCCACCGCCCAGTTGGACTGGCTGGCCGACCAGGAGGTGGTCGACGAGCCGACCCTGCGCTGGCTGGCCGACTACCGCTTCCGCGGTGACATCCACGGCTACCCGGAGGGCGAGGTCTACTTCCCCGGTTCGCCGCTGCTCACCGTGGAGGGGAGCTTCGCCGAGGCGGTGATCCTGGAGACGGTGATCCTCTCGATCCTCAACCACGACTCCGCGATCGCCGCCGCGGCCTCCCGGATGACGGCCGCCGCGGGGGACCGGCCGTGCATCGAAATGGGCGCCCGGCGGGCCCACGAGGGCGCCGCGGTCGCCGCCGCCCGGGCGGCCTACCTGGCCGGCTTCGCCGCCACCTCCGACCTGGCGGCCGGCTTCACCCACGGGATCCCGACCACCGGCACCGCCGCGCACGCCTTCACCCTGCTGCACGACAGCGAGCGGGACGCCTTCACCGCCCAGCTGGCCTCGATGGGCACCGGGACCACCCTGCTGGTCGACACCTACGACCTGGCCGAGGCGGTGCGCACCGCCGTCGAGGTGGCCGGCCCGGAACTCGGCGCGGTGCGGATCGACTCCGGCGACCTGACCCTGCTGGCCCACCGGGTGCGCCGCCAGCTGGACGAGCTGGGCGCCCGCAAGACCCGGATCATCGTCACCTCGGACCTGGACGAGTACGCGATCGCCGCCCTCGCCGCGGCCCCGGTGGACGGGTACGGGGTGGGCACCAGCCTGGTCACCGGCAGCGGGCACCCGACCTGCGCGATGGTCTACAAGCTGGTCGCCCGGGCCGGCTCCGACGACCCGGCGGCCCCGCTGGTGCCGGTCGCCAAGCGCTCGGCCGGCGCCAAGTCGAGCGTGGGCGGACGCAAGTGGGCGGCCCGCCGGCGCGACGCGGACGGCGTGGCCGAGGCCGAGGTGGTGGGCACCGGCGAGCTGCCGGCCGAGCTGGCGCCGCACGTGCTGCAGGTGCCGCTGGTGCGGGGCGGCGAGGTGGTCGGGCGCGAGCCGCTGGCCGCGGCGCGCGAGCGGCACCTGCGGGCCAGGGCGGGGCTGCCGCTGTCGGCCACCCAGCTGTCCAAGGGGGAGCCGGTGCTCGCCACCGAGCTGCGCCTGGGCTGAGCCCCGACCGGACCGCTCGGGTGTGCGGGGCGCGGGGGTGCCCACCCGGGCGGGTGGCGGGCAGGTCGCGGGGCGGTCACCGAGTGGCGGGCCCGGTCGGCGGGTGGTGGGCTCGTCGCAGCGCAGCACACGCCCCGGTCGCGGAGCGTGCCGCGGGGTTCACGCCAGTGGCGGGATCGCGCCACGGTCGGGTCGCTTCCCCGCGGCGCAGCCCCTTCCGCCCTTCACCACCACTCCCTAGAGTGGCCACACCCCACTCCCCTCCCCCACCGATCACCCGAGCCGATCCGGCGGGCGCAGTGCGGGGGGCCACGCCGCCCGACCGGTTCGGGCGACCCGACCGGTCGCGCCACCGGCCCCGGTCACCCGACGAACGTCCGGACCGAACGACAGACCGCCACACCGAGCCATCGCCAGACCGACCCACCGAGCCACCGATCCACCGAGCCACCGCCACACCGACCCACCGCCAGCGAGGAAGCAAGCCATGCAACGGGCCCTGATCGTCATCGATGTGCAGAACGACTTCTGCGAGGGCGGCAGCCTCCCCGTCGCCGGCGGCGCCGAGGTGGCGGCCGCGATCACCGAGCTGATCGCCACCAGTCGGGCGGACTACGGGCACGTCCTGGCCACCCGGGACCGCCACGTCGACCCGGGCGCGCACTTCTCCGCCGACCCGGACTACGTGGACAGCTGGCCGCCGCACTGCGTGGCGGGCACCGAGGGGGTCGGCTTCCACCCCAACTTCGCGCCCTCGGTGACCTCGGGCGCGATCGAGGCGGTCTTCGACAAGGGGGCCCACGCGGCCGCCTACAGCGGTTTCGAGGGCTTCGACGAGAACGGCGACACACTGGCCGACTGGCTGCGCGCGCGGGAGGTGACGGCGGTCGACCTGGTCGGCATCGCCACCGACCACTGTGTGCGGGCGACCGCACTGGACGCGGTCCGGGAGGGGTTCGCCACCCGGGTGCTGCTCGACCTGACCGCGGGGGTGGCGCCCGCGACCACCGCCGCCGCGCTGGACCAGCTGCGCGAGGCCGGGGTCGAGTTGGTCGGGAGTCCGGTCCTGGGGGAGTGAACGGGTTCGGGGGGCGGTGCGGGTTCGGGGTGCCGATCCGGGGGTTGCACGGTCCGGCGAGTTGCACGGTCCGGGAGGCTGGACGGTCCGGGCCGCGGGCCGGCTAGCCCTCGGTCAGCAGCAGCTCCACCACGTCGGCGCCGCCGGCCAGGAACGCCTCGCCCAGCTCCGCCGCCGTCACCGCGGGCTCGGCGGCCAGCCGGTCGCCGCCCAGGTAGACGACCCGGACCCCGAGGTACTCCATCCGGTGCTGCCCGGAGCGCACCCAGGCCTGCTCCCCCTCACTCACGCAGCGCAGGTCGGAGTCCACCTCGACGGCGACCCCGGCCTGCGGCCAGTAGAGGTCCGGCACGGCGACGAAGGTGCCGCCGCGCATCCGCAGCTCGGGCCCGACCAGCGGCTCCGGCAGCAGCTCGGCGGCGGCCAGCTCCAGCACCGCGCCGATCGCCGACTCGCGCCGGGCGGCCAGCAGCTCGTCCAGCGCGGCCCGGACCCGGGGCACCTCGACCAGTCCGGCCTCGCGCAGCTCGGCGAGCAGCTCGGCCAGCCCGCAGGCCGGCCGCCCGTCCGGACCGCGCGCCGCCACCGCCTCGCGCAGCACCGAGCGCAGCGCGGCGGGGCTGAGCACCACCCGGTCCGCGACCGGCTCGGCGAACTCCGCCCCGCTCGCCCCGCCGGTCACCGAGTCGGCGACGGCGGCGCCGAACGTGCCGTTGACCGCGCCCGCCTCGACCTCCGGCCCGAGCCACTCGCGCAGCGCGTCCGCCACCGCCCGGGCGACCGGCGCACAGGCCAGCCCGTGCACGTCGTGCGCGACCAGCTCGCGCGCGGTGCGCTGGATCCGCACCTCGCCCACGTCGCGCAGCCGGCGCTGCCGCGGCACCAGCACCTGCACCCCGGTGACGGCGGGCAGCCGCGGCACCGCGGTGAACCCGTAGAGCGCGAGCGCCGCCGCGCCGGTGATCAGGGCGCCTTCGCGGCTGCCCGCCTCGCGGCCGTTCTGCGCCGCGTACAGCAGGGCCGCCCACATCCGCTGCTCGGGCGTCGGCGTGCCGGTCTGGAGCAGGTAGACCCGGGGCAGCAGGCGCTGCCAGGGCCCGCCGCGGCGGCAGTGCTCGCTGACCACCCGGGACGGAACTCCCCTGGCCCGCAGCTGACTTGCCGTGATCACGTTCTGCTGGCGGCGGGCCAGCTCTTCGAGCGAGGGAACGGAGGAGGGGATCTGGTAGCTCATGCGACAACCCTCCCCTGTCACCCGGTCGCCGCATTCACAACCTGACGCACCGTTACGTATTCGTCGTCAAACCGGGACACCTCCGCACTAAAGTCGCCATACCCTCACTCAAACGGAGTAACTAGGCGCAAAGTACTTGCAGATTGTGTCATCTGATGATGGGCGATCGATCGGTTCGGCATGACAGCCGTCACGCCGCAGCAGTGATCACCCCCTCTGTCGGGCGCCCGCGGGCACCCGGCAGAATCGTGCTCACCGGCGGGGCGAACAGCGCGGGGCCGGAGGACCGGGGGAGCCGACATGTTCTTCAAGACCGCCGCCAAGACCGCAGACCCCGAGGCCGGCGCCGCCACCGCCCCGGCGGCCAAGGGGCTGGCCGCCGTCACCGAGCCGATCGAGGAACTGAAGCTGCCGGTCTGGTTCTTCGGTTTCGAGGCCGTCTTCGCCGCCGCCTACGACCTGCAGGCCGCCTTCCGCTGGCTGCTCCCGGTGATCGGCGTCCTGGTGGTCGTCAACGTCGTCGTCTCGTTCACCCTGATGCGCAAGCGGCTGCGGCTGGCCCGCGCACTGTGGCGCGGCAAGGAGACCCGCAAGGTCGCGATCGCGCTGCTGGCACTGCGCCTGGGCAGCCACTTCGCGCTGAACGCGGTCGGCGTCGCGGTCACCGGCGTCGCCGCCCACCTGGCCTACGCCGTGGTGCTGAGCGCGATCACCGTCACCCTGCTCGCCTTCACCCAGCAGACCGCGCTGCGGGCCCTGGAGCGCCAGCGAGCGGCGGCCGCCGGCCAGGACGCCGCGGCGGCCGCGACCCCCGTCGAGACCCAGCCCGCGGTGTGATCCGGGCCACGCCCGCGGAACACTCCCTCGGGGAAAACGCTCCCACGGCATTGCCTACCATCGGGGCATGCCATATGACGAGACATCAGGTCTGAGCGCAGCCCAGCTGCGCCTGGGCCGGCTACCCGGATACGTCCGGCAGCCCGACCCCGCCCGCCGGTCCGGCGAGCGGGGTTCGGCGTACAAGAAAGGCTGGGAGGTGCGGTTCACGGCCCGCAGCGAGGCCGAGATAGCGGAGATCCGCGAACTGCTCGTCGCCGCCGGCTTCGCACCCGCCCGCCCTTTCTTCAAGGGCCAGCAGCTGATCCAACCGGTCTACGGCATGGCCGTGGTGCGGACCTACCTGGAGGCCCGCGCCCTGGGCGCCTGACCGCACGCACCACCCCCGAACGCGCTCGCCGGCGCGTTCCGGCACCCCGCACGGTCGTCGGGACCTCCCCACCGGCGAGTGCCCCTCCCTGCCGGCACCTCCCCCTCCTGCCAGTACTCCCCTCCTGACAGTACGAAGAGCGAGCGGCCCAGCGCGGTCGGCTCCTACACCACGCGGGGCGGGTTCTCCTCGAACTCGGTGCGGGTCAGCAGCCCGTCCCGCTCCAGCGCGCGTCCTCCCGGCCGTGCTCGCGACCGTGCTACCCGCCCTACTCCGCGGCCGGACGCGGTTCCATGAACTCCAGCCGGTTGCCGAGCTTGTCGAACGCGTAGAAGCGGTCGTACCCGGGGAACTCCCCGTCCCAGGTCACCGGGTGTCCGTGCGCCTCCAGCCGGTCGGCCAGCCGGGCCAGCCCGTTCACCAGGATCCCCGGGTGCGCCTTGCGGGCCGGGGCGAAGTCCTGCTCGACGCCGAGGTGCACCTCCAGCCCGCCGCCGCGGAACCAGCAACCGCCGCGGGCGGCCAGCGCCGGCGGCTTGGTCAGCTCGGTCATCCCGAGCGCCTCGCCCCAGAACTCCCGGCAGAGCGGCTCGCTGCCCGGCGCGATCGCCAGCTGGACGTGGTGCAGGCCGGCGAAGAAGTCATCAGATTCGGTCATGCCAGGACCTTATCGGCGGGTATACGGATTGTCAGTCCCCAGCTGGTGCGGCGGAGGCGGGGTCTCCCGGCTGGCGCGGCGGATCAGCACCACCACGCCGAGCACGACCAGCACCACCACCACGCCGCCGGCGCCGTAGAGCCAGACCGGCGTGCCGCCACCGCCGCTGTCGGCCCCGGTCGCCTGCGGCAGCGGCGCCGGCGAGCCCGGCGCCCCCTGCGACTCGATCCGGCCGAGCAGCGGATTGTCCTTCGGCCCGTCGTCCACCGCCGGGTTAGGCGCCAACGACTTGGACGGGGACGCGATGCCGTAGCCGTAGCGGTCGTTGGGCACCTTGCTGTGGTCCGGCGGCGCGGCGGCACTGGTGATCATCCGCCGGATCACCTGGCCCGCGGTCAGGTCGGGGTACTTGGCGCGGACCAGGGCGGCGATGGCCGAGACGTAGGCGGTCGCGTCCGAGGTGCCCGTCGCGTAGCGGTAGTCGGTGGCCGACTTGTTGCCGGCGCTGTAGATCCCCACCCCGGGCGCGACCAGGGTCACCTCGGGGCCGTGGTCGGAGTGGTCCCAGAGGTTGCCCTGGCGGTCGATCGCGCCTACGGCGACGACCCCGGGGAAGGCGGCGGGGTAGGAGACGACGGACCCTAGGTTGCCGGAGGCCGCCACGAGCACAACGTCATGCGAGACCGCGTAGTTGATGGCATCCCGGTCCTCGGGACTGGTGCGCATCGCGGCGCCGAAGGACATGTTCACGACCTTCGCCCCATGGTCCACCGCATAGCGAAGCGCATCCGCGAACCTCAAGTCGGGCCCGCCCTGGACATCGCCCAGATCCTGCAAGCCGACCCGGATGGGAAGGATCTTGGCCTTCGGAGCCAGCCCCATCACACCGGCCTGGTCCCCATGGCCGTGCCCCGCGATGAGGCTCGCCATGCCGGTGCCGTGCCCGTCCTTGTCCACCCGGCCATCACTCTGGTCACCGGTGAAGTCCACGCCGGGCAACACCTGGCCGGTCAGGTCCTGCTGATCCGGGTACACGCCCGTGTCGATCACCGCGACGGTCACGCCGTCGCCCTGGCTGATCGGCCAGACCTTGGTCGTCGCCTGGTAGGCCTGCAGGGCCCACTGCTGGTCCCGGATGTTGTCGGCGAGGGCCGGGGCCGCAGCCAGTCCCCACACCAACGCCCCTGCAGCGAGGACGGCCATCCCCCGCGCCGGCCGACTACTCGCCACTATTCGGTCACCCCAATCCTCCGAGCTGTCACCCTGAGCAGTGACTCATTCCACCACGTCCGGGTTGACAGGCTCCTCCAACATCCAGCTCTCCTCGTCCTCCACCAGGTAGTCGGCGCGCTTGCCCTCCTTGCGCTTCTGCCGGCTCGCCTGCGGTGTCCCGGCCGGCAGGAACCCCGTGCCGTGTTCGGCCTCCGCCGTGGTCTCGACCTCGGCAGCCTCGGCCGCCTCGGCTTCGACCGCCGGCACCCGACCGCGTACCCCGATGCCGCTGCCACCCTCGGTGAAACCCCGCCGTGGGGTGGTCGCTGCCTGACCGCCGCCGAACAACTCCCCCTCGCCGACGGCCTCGGCGCCACCTCGCGCGGCCGCACCACCGCGACCGGCGAACGTTCCTACCGGACGGTTCACGGGCTGCGCGGGCTCTCCTGCCACGGGCGGAACCCCGAGCGCCACCGGCCGACCGATCCCACTGCCGTAACCCATCGGCAGCGAACCACCGTTCGGGGCGCTACCACCCCCGAGCGCGGGGCCGGCAACCCCGGTGGTTCCGACAGGGGCCGTGCCGGCCACTCGGGCGCTGTCCAAGCCGGTGCCATCGCCGAGTACGGGGGCCTGGACCGGAGCGGTCGGAGTGCTCGCGGCCGGTCGCACCTGCTCCGTGGGTCCCGGCGCTTCCGCACCGATGGCGGTCGACTTCGGCGGCCTGGGCGCAGGATTCGCGACCCCGCCCTTGATCCCGGAATCGGTCGGCGTGACGGTCGGAGTCACCGAGCGCCGCGGCGCGGCGACAGCGGGAGCCGCCTGTGGGCGGTCGGTCACGCGGGCGACCACCCGACTGTTCTCGGGCGCAGAGACATAGCCACCGACCGCGCCAAGACTGGCGCCCATCGCAAAGGCGGTCAGCGCCGCGGCCGGGGTCGGGTCCGGTGGCGGAACGCTCGGATCGTCGTAAGTCACCGGCGGCGGCTTCAACACCGGTGTCGCCGTGCGGTACTTCGTGGCCAGCGTCTGCATCACCGCGACCGCTTCGGCCTTCTTCTGGTCCTTGATCGGCACCTGCGTGCTGTCGTCCTGGACCCCCATCACGTTCTGCGCGGTGTCGGAGATCGCGTTGCCGAGCTGGGACAAGAAGCCCGGCTCGTCGGGCATGTCGTGCTTGGCCTGGTCGATCGCCTCGGACATCATCTTCAGCGTGTTGGCGGTGTCGTTCGCGTACGCCGCCGCGTTGTTGACGCTGTTGGCCAGCTTGGTCATCTTGTCGTAGAAGGCGTCGCTGCTGGTGCCCTGCCAGGAGTCGGTGGCGGTGCTCGAGGCGGTGTCCAGCGCGGTGCGGATCTGCTTCAGGGTGTCCGCCGCCCGGCGCCAGGGATCGCTGGCGGACATCACGTCGCCGGAGTTCAGGGCCTCGACCATCTTCCGCAGGTCCGAGTGGCTGAACGTGTTGAAGTCGGTGACATCCGAGCTCACGAGCCCGCGCCTCCTGTCCCGTGGACGGTCGTCCTCACCATGTCGGCTGCTGCACCGGGCCGTTGCCGGTCCCGTCGCTCTCGGGCGCCGGCTCACCGCCCTGGCCTGCCGAGCCGCCCTGACCCGCCGCACCGCCCTTGCCACCCGAGTTCCGCTTGCCCGCACTCCCCGGCGCCACGGGCGCCCCCGCCTGGGGGACGCCCTCCGGCACCCCGGCGTCCTGGTCCACCGTCGCCTCCGGCGCGGCGTCCGGTGCGCCCCCACCCCCCGCAGCGGCCGCCTTGCGGCCCGTCACCGCCCCGGTGACCACGCCGGCCGCACCGGCGCCGTAGGTGAGCGGCGAGCCCGGCAGCGTGCCGACCGACCAGCCGTCGTCGGAGACCCGCAGGCTCTGGACGGTGTCCTGCTCCTGCCGGTCGTAGTTGTCGGCCGTCAGGTCGGCCTTCTTCTGCGAGTCGTCGATCGCCTCCTGCAGGGCGGTGAGCACGTCGCGCAGGCCGTCGCGCATCAGGTCGTACTGGTTGCGCAGGGCCGTCGCCTCGGCGAAGGTGCCGAGCGACTCGGACCCGATGCCGCTCCTGGCGTGCGTGGTCGGCCCGTCCGCGTGCTGCTGGAACTCCGCCAGCAGGCCGCGGACCTGGCCGGCGAAGGTCCGCAGACTGCCCACCTCGACCTGGTAACCCGAGCCGGCCCCGCCGCTGCCGCCGCTCCCGTTGTCGGCCACGGTTCGCGCCTCCCCGTCGTGTTCCCGTCAGCCCTGAGGGCTCAGCCTGCCAAGTATTGAACTGAAGTCCAACCCCGCCTGTCCATCATTCGACTCCGGTCCGTCCACGCCCGGTCACCTCGGGTGGCCCGGGCGGGCGTTGCGCTCGGGCCGGACCTGGTGGTTCGTCAGCAGGTGGCCAGGGCGCGGCGGCAGAGCGAGTCGGCGTGCCGGGTGGTCTCGGGCAGGCGGTAGCGCGGCGACAGGGCGAGCACGCAGTCGACCGCCTCGGTCAGCCCGATCCGGTGACCGACCGAGACGAAGACCGGCTTCACCCCGGCGCGGGTGCGCACCGCGCGGCCCACCTCCTCGCCGGTCGCCCGGTCGAGCAGCGGGGTCCAGGCGCCGCGCTCGGCGGCCGGGTCCGCGTGGTCGAAGACGAACGGGGACTTGGCGACGCCCAGGGTGCGCAGGCCGGTGAGCACCCCGAGGTGGCTGGCCAGGCCGAGGCGGCGCGGGTGGGCCAGGCCGTAGCCGTCGCAGACCACCAGCTCGGGCTGCCGGCGCAGGCCCGCCAGGGCGTCGACCACGGCCGGGATCTCCCGGAAGGCGAGCAGCCCGGGCAGGTACGGGAAGGCGACCCGGCCGACCGCGGTGGACTCCTCGACCACCTCCAGGGTGGCGGAGTCGAGCAGCACGGCCGCCGCGGCGACCAGGTCACGCTCGTCGTCGTAGGCCACGTCGACCCCGGCCACCAGCGCCCCCGGCAGCGGCGCCGAACCGTGCGGGTCGACCAGCGGGCGCAGCCGCTGCTGTTCGGCGAGCGCAGCGTCCTCGGTGCGCGGCCAGCCGTCCAGGTCGACCGGGGAGAGGTCCACCGGGGACCGGACCTCCACGGACGGGGCCCCCGTCATGGCCTCGGCGGACGACGGCTGTTCGGGCTGGCTCACGCACTCTCCCCCGGAGTCGGTACGGACATCGCCGCCCCACGCTACCGAACCGACCCCGGGGCTCCGCGTTCAGTTCGTCGAGACCACCACCGTCTTGGCCGCCTTGTCGTGCAGGCACTGGCGGTACGGCTTGTCGAAGACCCCGTACAGGCCGTTGACCAGCCACCACAGGCCGCAGCAGAGCACGGCCGGCAGGGTGTAGACGGCGGCCCGGGTCCAGGCGGCCGAGCCGACCGGGCTGCTGCCGTCCGCCAGCATCGCGACCCGGACGTTCATCGCCTTCTTGCCGAGCGTCTGACCGTCCCGGGAGAGCATCAGGCCCTCGTAGACCAGGTAGAGGGCGTAGAAGACCCAGACGCCCTCGGTGTAGCCGTTGCGGTTGGAGAAGCCGGCGAACGGCAGCACCAGCAGGAAGGCGATCACCTGGACGATCACGTAGTCGATCACCCGGGCCAGGATCCGGTGCGGCCAGGTGCCCAGCGGTGGCATCCCGGCGACCGGGGCGGGGCCGCCCGCGGGGGCACCGGAGGGGGCGCCGCCGTACGGGTTGCCGTCGTAGGGGTTGCCGCCGCCGTAGCCGCCACCACCGCCGAAGGGGGCTCCGGTGTACGGGCCGGCACCGGAGGCGTCGGGGTCGCCGGGTTGCTCGGCGTTCGGGGGCTGCTGCGGCGGCTGCTTGTCGAAGGAGGGCTTGCCGCCCCCCTCCGGCTCAGGCTCGGAGCGCGAGGGGTCGAAGGTGCTCATGCAGAGAGTAGATCACCGGAAATCCCAGCTCTTATGGATATTCGCCCGTTTTGCCCCATCGCTGCGGCGCACCCGCCCGTGACTCACCCCTTCACGACCCGGGTGCGCGCCGCGCGATCCGGCCAGCCGCGCCGCTGCTGACGGTCGACCAGCGGGACGAGCAGGCCCAGCAGCGTCAGGGCCGTCAGCTGCCCGACCAGCCAGCGGGCCAGCGACCGCCCGAAGCCGGGCGCCCGCACCCCGCCCGCCGGCTCCACCCGGACCACCCGCACGCCGAACAGCCGCTTGCCGAGGCTGCGACCGGTCATCGCGACCGGCAGCGCCTCGCCGAGGAAGCCCGCCAGCACCAGGACCCCGAGCACCAGCGCGACCCGGCCCAGCACGGTACCGTCGAGCAGCCAGACCTGCACCTCACGGCCCGTCAGCCGGCTGGCCACCTGTGCCTGGTCGAGCTTCTGCTGGAGGTGGGCGGTGGTGTCGGCGATCAGCGGCACGCCGACCGCCGCGGCCGCGCCGACCGCCAGCAGGCCGTCCACCAGCCGGGCTCCCAGCCGCCGCCCCAGCCCGGCGGCCGCCAACGGACGCGCCGCGGCCGCCCGGGCGGACCT
>NZ_JBNQTI010000068.1:0-40553 GCF_050325825.1 Kitasatospora sp. LaBMicrA B282 | reverse complement strand
AGCGCCTCGGCCGGCGCGTCGGGCGCCGCCCCCGGTGCCGGCGCCCCCGCGGCCAGCCCGCTGCCCGCCGCGACCGCCGCCCCGCAGCCGCAGCAGGTCACCGTCAACGTGCTGAACGCGACCGACAAGACCGGGCTCGCCGCCAAGACCGCCGACGACCTCAAGCAGCGCGGCTTCACCATCGGCAAGGTCGGCAACGCGCCGACCGCGCTGGAGAACAAGGTGACCGGGCCCGCGGAGCTGGTCGGCGGCAAGGGCGGGGCCGGGGCTGCCGCCCTGCTCGGCGCCCAGGTCAGCGGGGCCGCCACGATGGACGACGGGCGCACCGACGGCAGCGTGGACTTCGTGATCGGCGAGGGTTACACGGCGCTGCTCGACCCGAACGCCGCCCAGGCCGCGCTGGCGGCGGCGCTCAAGCCCTCCCCCAGCCCGTCGCCGCTGCCGGGCAGCTGCTGAGCCGCCCGGCACCCCCACGGCATTCGAAAGGGCGGTGGCCCCGGTCTCCCCGGGGCCACCGCCCTGCTCCGCCCGTCCCTGCGGTTGCGGCCGCGGTTGCGACTGCGGTTGCGGCTGTGACTGCAGCTGCGGCCGCTGCTCAGCCGGCCGTGCCGTAGAGCCGGTCGCCCGCGTCGCCGAGGCCGGGCACGATGTAGCCGTGCTCGTTCAGCCGCTGGTCCAGCGCGGCGGTGACCACGGTGACCGGCAGCCCGGCCAGCTCCTTCTCCATCACCGCGACGCCCTCCGGCGCGGCCAGCAGCACCACGGCGGTCACGTCGGTGGCCCCGCGCTCGATCAGCAGCCGGATCGCCGCCACCAGGGTCCCGCCGGTGGCCAGCATCGGGTCGAGCACGTAGACCTGGCGGCCCGACAGGTCGTCCGGCATCCGGGTGGCGTAGGTGGACGCCTCCAGGGTCTCCTCGTTGCGGACCATGCCGAGGAAGCCGACCTCGGCGGTCGGCAGCAGCCGGGTCATGCCGTCCAGCATGCCGAGCCCGGCCCGCAGGATCGGCACCACCAGCGGACGCGGGTAGCTGAGCCGGGTACCGGTGGTGACGGCGACCGGCGTGGTGATCTCGACCTCGTCGGTCCGCACGTCCCGGGTGGCCTCGTAGGCGAGCAGGGTGACCAGCTCGTCGGTGAGGCGACGGAAGGTCGGGGAGTCGGTGCGCTCATCGCGCAGCGTGGAGAGCTTGTGGGCCACCAGGGGGTGGTCGACGACGTGGATCCGCATAGACCGACCTTAACGGCGATCCGGACGGCTCGATGACCGCCGTGGCACGGGTCGACAGGTGAGACACGTGTGGTATCAAATCGGGACTTCTGGGAATGTCAGACCGTATGAAGAGGACGCCGGGCCCGGTCGACGGACCCTCCGAGGAGCCGGTCGCGGATCCGAACAGCGCCGGCCGCCGGGCCGCCGCCGAGCCGGTCGAGCCGCCGCCCCGGGAGACCGAGGCCGAGCGCCGGCGCCGCCGCGCGGTCTTCCTGCGCGAGCTGGCCGAAGCCCGCGAGCTGCGGGCCCGGGTGCAGCCCCGGAAGACCAAGGAGCGGCGCATGCGGGAAGCGCTCCGCATGCGCACCTTCCGCATCTGACAACGCCCCGCACCCGCTCCGCCACACCCGCCGACGTTCCGCGCCCGCCCCGGCCCCGCCCGGCAGCCGCCCGTTCCCCGGCCGTTCCACGGTCATTGGCCGAACCCGGCCCGGTTTCCGACACGACCTGCGAAGACGCGCTGCCGAACACTCCCCGCGAGGCCCGGCTTTCTGTCACGATGCCGGTGGGACGGTCCGAACAGCGGACCGGCTCTGGTGCGGGGGCGGCCAGACCGCGTTCGCCCGAGATCGCCAACGGCCGAGACAATTTGGGAGTGTCCCTGGTGGCGTACTTCGCTGCAGTGCTTGCTCGCACCGAGGACGGGTGGGATGCGAGCGAGACCGAGTTGGACAATGTCGAAACCCTTGCCGATCTTGCCGACCTGGCACGCGAAGCGGCACAGGACGAGGACACCGTGCTGGTGTTCATCGAGCAGGAGGACACCTGGTTCGCCGTCGTCCGGGTGGACGGCGAGGAGGACCCGCGGATCTTCGTCTCCGACGCCGCGGCGGCCAAGCGCAGCTCCTACGGGGACGTGGTCCTCACCGACGAGCTGGTCGGCCGGGCCGGGGACAGCGAGTTCGACAACCTCGACGACCTGGTGACCGAGCTGGAGGACAGCGCGGACGCCGACGACGAGGACGAGGAGGAGGACGAGGAGGCACCGGCGGCCGGCGCCGAGCGGGTCCCGGTCGGCCCGCTGGGCGACGCCGCCCTGCTCGCCGACCTGGGCATCGGCGAGAAGGAGCTGCTGGGCATCAGCAGCGACCCGAACGACGCGCTCGGCGAGATCGCCGACGCCCTGGGCTGCGCCGAGGTGCTGGAGGCGGTCCGCTAGCGGAGCCCGATCGGGGTGGGGCTGCCGGTGCCGGACACTGGTGGGATGCAGCCCCACCTCGACCTCGCCCCGCTGCCCGCCCCGGTGCGCCCCGACCCGGTCCGCGACCGCTGGACGGCCCCGATGCGCCAGGCCATCGCCGAAGCCGCACTCGCCACCGCCACGGGCGACGTCCCGGTCGGCGCGCTGGTCCTGGGCCCCGACGGCGCCGTCCTCGGCCGCGGCCACAACGAACGCGAGGCCGTCGGCGACCCCACGGCGCACGCCGAGGTCCAGGCGATCCGGCAGGCCGCCGCGGCCGTCGGCGAGTGGCGGCTGTCCGGCTGCACCCTGGTGGTCACCCTGGAACCGTGCACCATGTGCGCCGGCGCCATCGTCCTGGCCCGCCTGGACCGGGTGGTCTACGGCGCCCTCGACGAGAAGGCGGGCGCGGCCGGCTCCCTCTTCGACGTGATGCGCGACCGCCGCCTCAACCACCGCCCCGAGGTCATCCCCGGCGTCCTCGCCGACGACTGCGGCGCCCAGCTGCGCGCCTTCTTCGACACCCACCGCTGACCACCCGCCCGACCTCCCCGACGGAACGGATTTCGTTCCGACCCGAGGCGTCCGGTAGAGTCTCTCTCGGTAGCGTGTCCGAGCGGCCAAAGGAGCACGCCTCGAAAGCGTGTGTGGGGGCAACTCCACCGTGGGTTCGAATCCCACCGCTACCGCCACTGAGCAGGAAGAACGAAGGGCCCCGACCGTTGCGGTCGGGGCCCTTCGTCGTGTTCCTCTCGTCGTGTTCCTGGTGGCGGGTCAGGCGGCCAGGGTGGTGGGCCGCAGGCCCAGGCGGCGGGTGGGGTGGGCGGCGGAGGCGATGGCGGCCTCGCTGTTGGGGCGCAGGGTGAGCCAGTCGCCGGCGTAGTCGATGCGGCGGTGCGGGCGGGCCAGGAAGGCGGGGCGCAGTCGGAGGGCGGCGGGGGTGGCTTCCGGGAGGCCGTGCGGGTGGCGGAAGACCCGGGTGGTGCGCAGCGCGCCGGCCAGGCCGGGCAGGAAGCGGTCGGCCTCGGGGACCGCGGCGGCCACCACCTCGGCGTCGGTGGCGCCCAGCAGGTCGGGGACCGCCCAGGGGGCGAGCAGCAGGGTGACCAGGCCGCGGCCGGGCGGCACCCGGTCGGCGGCCTTGAGGTGGTCCAGGATCGCGCCCGCCACCACCCGGCTCTCGGTGCCCGGGATCAGCAGGCCGTAGCTGGGGCTGCGGGTCGGCGAGGGCAGCGGCCGGTCCAGCAGGCAGGCCACCTTGAGCATCGGGGTGAACCCGCAGGCCTCGACGAACGGCCGCTCCTCGGCGGGCAGGCCCGGGTGCAGCGCGGGCACCAGCGGGGCGGGCAGCGCGAGCACCGCCTGGCGGGCGGTCAGCACGGTGCCGTCGGCGAACTCCAGGCGCACCGCCGCCGCTTCCTCGGTGAGCTGCGCGAGCGGCATCCCGCAGCTCACCGGCAGCCGGTCGGCCAGCCGGCGGGCCAGGGTGTCCATGCCGTCCCGGTAGGTGAGCCAGCGGGCGCCGACCCCGCCGGTGGCGGCCAGCATCGCCGCCATCGGGCCGATCGCCGAGCGTTCCGAGTGCCAGCCGAAGAAGCAGCCGGCCAGCGGTTGCAGCAGGGCGTCGTGCAGGTCGGGGTGGTAGCGGGCGGCCAGCTGGGCGATCGTCAGCTCGCCGAACGGGGTCGCCTCCACCCGCTCCAGGTCGAGCGGCCGGGCCAGCACGGCGCCCAGCCGCAGCCAGTCGAGCCGCCCGCGCAGCGACATGCCGGCGCCGGTGAGCAGCCCGAGCGGGTGGCCGAGCCGGGCGTGCGCGCGGCCGTGGCGCCACACGGCGAGCGCGTGGGTGATCGGCAGCACCTCCTCGGGGGTGAGGCCGACGGCCCGGATCAGCTCCCAGGTGGCGTCGTAGCCGCGCACCGCGATGGTCTCGGCGCCCTCGTCGATCCGGTGGCCCTCGTGCTCGCTGCTGGCCATCCGCCCGCCGACCCGGTTGCTCGCCTCGAACACCCGCACCTCGCGCCCGGCCCGGCCGAGCCGGTGGGCGGTGGCCAGGCCGGCCACCCCCGCACCGATCACGGCCACGTCCAGGTCCGTGGCAGTACCGCCCATCAGGTCCACCTTCCGGTTCCGCGGGCCACCGTGCCCGCCAGGTAGCGGCTGCGCAGCTCGTGCCGGCGCACCTTGCCGGTGCCGGTGCGCGGCAGCGAGTCCCAGCCGAGCAGCAGCGGCTCGGCCAGTTCGGGCAGGTCGTGCACCGCGCCCGCCCAGCGCGCCGGGTCGAGGGTGCCGTCGGCGGTGACCAGCACCGGCAGCGGCGGCCGCCCGGGGCCGGCGTCCAGCAGCACCGCCTCGGTCAGCTCGGGCAGCCGGTCGTGCAGCACGTCCTCCAGCTCGACGCAGCTCAGCCCAGGCACCTGGTCCACCTCGCGGTCGAGCAGCAGCAGCCGCCCGTCCCAGGTGCGGACCCCGAGGTCACCGGTGTTGAACCAGCTCCCCTGCTGCTTGTCGGCCCAGCGCTGCTCCTCGCCCAGGTACCCGCCGCACAGGTTGGGGGTGCGGACCAGCACCACGCCCGGTTCGCCGCGCCGGACCGGTTCCAGGGTGGCCGGGTCGACCACCCGCAGGCTGCTCCGCCCCGGCACCGGGCGGCCCAGGTCCCGGGTGGTGGGGTGGCGCTGCTCGCGCTGGACCAGCGCCCGCCGGGTGAGGAAGCGGAAGGTGATCGGACCGGTCTCGCTCTGGCCCCAGCCCTGCAGCCAGATCGGCAGCCGGCGCTCGGAGGCGGCCAGGAAGGTGCGCACGGTCGGCGGGTGGACGGCGTCGAAGGTGCTCACCGCCAGCCGCAGGTCGCGGAACGGGGTGTTCGGCCCGGCGGCCAGCTGCTGCCAGCGGACGTAGGTCGCGGGCAGCGCCTCCAGCACGGTGGGCGGGTGCGCGGCGAACAGCCGGGCGGCCTCGGCCGGTTCGCCGTCGGCCAGCACCACCACGGTCTCCGGGCGGGCCCAGAGCGCGGAGATGGTCCAGGAGACCGCCCGGCCGTGCGCGTACGCGCCGGCGTTGCCCACCGTGTCGTCGGGGCGGATCGAGATCAGCGGCCAGCGGTGCGCCTCGAAGGAGGTGAGCTTGCGGACCAGGCTGTCGGTGCTGTGCACCACCAGCTTGGGCAGCCCGGTGGTGCCCGAGGTGTGCACGATCACCAGCGGCTCGTCGTCGGGCCGGCGCCGGACGGCGGGCACCGCGCCGCCGCGCAGCGTGGTGGCGTCGATCGCGCCGGGGGACGGACCGTCCAGGCTGACCGTGCGGAGTGGCCGGCCGGCCACCTGGGTCCGGCTGCCGCCCAGCGCCAGCGTGTAGCGGTCGGAGAGCAGCACCGCGGGCTCCAGCCGCCGCACCAGGGCGGCCAGCGCGGCCGGTTCGAGGTGCTCGGAGAGCAGCGCGGGCACCGCGCCGATCCGCGCGGTGGCGGCGGCCAGCAGCGGGTAGTCCCAGTGGTTGCGCTTGTGCACCGCCACCCGGTCGCCGTAGCGCACCCCGACCGCGGCCAGCAGCGCGGACAACTCGCCGACCAGTTCGGCCAGTTCGGGCACCGTCCAGCGCTCGCCGCGCTCCGCGGCGACGTCCAGCGGGCGGCTGAGCCGGACCACGGTCGGCACGCCGCGTTCGGCCAGCGTCTCGAAGAGCGGACCGAGGTCGAGCGGTCGCGGGCCGGGCAGCAACCTCACGCCGCACCGCCGTTGAGCAGGCAGGCGAGGATCAGCAGCGCGCAGCAGACCCGGTGGGTGTGGATGCCGAGCCGGCGGGCCCGCAGCACCTGCCCGGCCACCAGGCCGAGGGTGAACTGGGCCGAGCGCAGCGCGATCACCGGCACCGCCAGGGCGGCGAACCACCAGGGCGCCAGGCCGAGCAGCGGGGGCACCGTGAGCAGCGCCGCCTCCAGCAGCGAGAGCGCGCCCACGAAGGCGGCGTTGCCCCCCGGCGAGGCCAGCACCGCGACGGTGCGGCGGCCCACCGCGCGGTCGCCGGCGATGTCGTTGACGTTGGAGTAGACGCCGAAGAGCAGCGGGCCGAGGCCGAACACCAGGCCCTGGACCAGCGCGAACGCGGGCAGCTCACCGGTGGTCAGGCCGAAGGGGACCAGCACGAAGACCCAGCCGTACCCGGCCAGCAGGAACTCCTGCCACCCGCGGTAGCTCAGCCGCAGCCACCAGGAGTACTGGAAGCCGGCGAACAGGCAGAGCAGCATCGCCGCCACCGCCCACCACGGCCGGTGCGGCGCCACCAGCAGGGCCAGCCCCCAGCAGCCGAACTGCCCGGCGGTCGCGGCCCAGGCGAACCGGTGGGCCTGGGCCTCGCCCAGCGTCCCGGCGATCAGCGGCTTGCGGGCCAGCCGGCGTGCCGGGGCGTCGGGGCCGTAGTTGGCGGCGTCGCTGCCGTCGCGGTAGCCGGTGATGTCGTCGAAGGAGCAGAGGCCGGCGAACATCGCCACCCCGCCGACCAGCAGCAGCAGGGCCACCGCCCAGCCGTCGGCGGTCAGCCGCCCGGCCGGCAGCAGCATCGCCAGCAGCAGCGGGGTGGCCAGGTAGTAGTCGTAGATGTCGAGCTTGGCCAGCCGGGCGTAGGCCCGCCAGCCGGCCTTCGGCACGAGGCCGCCGGGACGGGCGGGCCGGCCGAGTACTGCGGTGGGATGCACGGGTGTTGCCGTTCCTCTCAGGAGCGCTCTCGGGGGCATCGGAGCATCGCGAGCAGTCGCGCGTCAGGACGGCCGCCGGGCCTGCACCGAGTACATGACGCAGGAGGCGGCCGCGAACCCGGGGTGGCGCAGCAGCGCGCGCACCTCGGCGAGTTGGCCGTCCGTCAGGCCCTCGGCGAGCAGCTGGTCGCGCAGCGTGCGGGTGTGGCTGACCAGCAGTTCGAGGCCGGGGTGGCCGGCCCGCCAGAGCACGATCCGCGGCTGCGGGTCGAGGGCGGTGAAGCCCGCCGCGGCCAGGTCGGCGGCCGCCTCCCGACCCCAGACCGGGTGGGCACCGGTCGCGGCGAAGGCGCGGTTCTTGGCGGTCAGGAAGGTGCGGTAGAGCTCGGCGGCCGCCTCGGTGGGCGCGGTGAGCACCGGGCCGTACGAGACGTCGAACTCGTCGATCTGGATCCAGCCGCCCGGACGCAGGGCCTGCCGCAGCCGCTCCAGCACGGCCCGCCGCTCGGGCAGCAGTTGGAGCACCAGCCGGGCGTGCACCAGGTCGAAGGCCCCGGCGGGCAGCGGGTCGCGGGCGATGTCGTGTCGTTCGACGCGCAGGCCGGGTGCGCCGGCCACCCTTTCCGGGGTCAGGTCGGTGGCGAGCACCTCGCCGGTGGGGGCCACCCGTGCGGCGAGCCAGCGGGCGATCTCGCCCTCGCCGGCGCCGACTTCCAGGCAGTGCCAGCCGTCGCCCACCCCGGTGGCGGCCAACCGCTCGGTGGTGAAGGGGTCGTAGGCCGCGGACCGGCTGGCGGCCTGGTGCCGGACCAGGTCACCGAGCTCGGCGAAGAGGTAGCCGGCGCCGGGGGCGGTGGTGGACATCGGGACTCCCGGAAGGACGGTCGAGCGGGCACAAGCGGCGGGAGCCGCCGACGGGTCGGCGGCTCCCTGAACAGCTGGGGGATCAGGAGAAGTTCACGTCGAAGACGCCCTGGGTCTGCGGCTTGAACTTGGCCTCGCCGGTGATGCCCTCGAAGGCGTCGGTGCCGCCGTTGATCACGCCGGTGAAGGCGCCCGTCGCCGGCGCCGCGGCGTTGTCGCTGATCGGCAGCACGGCGCTGAAGGAGATCTCGCCATTGGCCTGGCCGTTGGTGACCCGGACGGTGCCGGTGCAGAAGACCGTGTCCGCATTGGGGTTGATGACATCCTTGGCGCAGATGTCGTAGGCCTTGCCGATGACGTTGCCGCCGGTGTCCTTGACCACCGCGGTACCGCCGAAGGTCGTCCCGACCGTCTGGGGCACGTTGGTCTCGTCGTTGGTGCCACTGAAGTCCAGGGTCATCGCCTGGACGGGGGCGACCTGGGGCTTCTCGGACGACGCGAGGGCCGGCACGCTCAGCGCGCCGACCGTGCCGACCACCAGACCGGCGATGGCCACGGCGACGGTGCGCTTGGTCATGACGACTCGTTGCATGGGTCCTCCTAGGACGCGTCGGGCCGGGTGCCCGATCTCGCGCTGCAGTTGATCACAGTCGCGGTTCGCACCGTCACGCTCCGTCGCGGGGGCAAGTCGGTCGTACACGGGTCCACCTTCCCCTTGTCCCACAAGGGATCTTGATCGAAAAGGTCACGCCGGCAGAGCCGTTCGAGGGGACACGGACATCACCCGGACGGGGAAGGATCTTCACTCGTACGGCGGACCCGCGCCGGGCCGGCGGACGGCCCGGCGCGGGCCCGCGGGTGCACCGACTTCCGGCGCAGGGCCCTCAACTGGGGTCAGCTGACCGGGAAATCACACACCGCGTCGGCGATCCGCTCGATCTGACCGTCCGTCAGATGCGGATGGACCGGGATCGACAGCGCCCGTTCGGCGACCCGCTCGGCCGCCGGCCAGCCGTCCCCCGGGAGGGTGTACGGCGCGAACGCGGGTTGCCGCGGCAGCGCCTGCGGGTAGTAGGCGTGCGAGGCGATGCCCCGGGTCGCGAGGTGCGCCTGCAAAGCGTCCCGGCGCTCGGCGAGCAGCGTGTAGACGTAGTGGCAGCGGCCCTCGGTGCCCGGCGGCGGGGCCAGCACCCCGCGCTCGGCGAGCGGGGCGAACCGCTCGGTGTAGTAGCCGGCGATCTCGGCCCGCCGGGCCAGGCGGGCCGGCAGGCCGGGCAGCCGGTGGCGCTGGAAGGCCGCCTGCAGCTCGTCGAACCGGCTGTTCCAGCCGATCCGGTGGTGCCGGAACCTGGTCCGCCCGTCCTGCCCGTGGTTGCGCAGCATCCGCACGGTGCGCGCCAGTTCGCCGTCCCGGGTGACCACCGCACCGCCCTCGCCGGGCATCCCGAAGGTCTTCACCTGGACGAAGGAGAACACCCCCGCGTCCCCCCACAGCCCCGCCGGCCGCCCCGCCAGCACCCCGCCCTGGCCCACCGCCGAGTCCTCCAGCAGCCGCAGCCCGTGCTGCTCGGCCAGCGCCCGGAACGCCGGCAGGTCGGCCATCACCGAGAACATGTGCGCGGGCATCAGCGCCTTGGTCCGCGGCCCGATCCGCTCCGCCGCGGCGGCCGGGTCCACCACCATGGTCCACGGGTCCACGTCGGCGAAGACCGGCCGGGCGCCCACGCTCAGCACGCTGGAGGCCAGCGGCGCGCAGCCGAAGGCGGGCACCACCACCTCGTCCCCGGGCCCGACCGCCATCGCCGCCAGCACCAGGGTCAGCGCCGAGGTGCCGCTGCTGCAGGCCACCACCTCCGCGCCGCCCAGGCTCCGCCCCAACTCGGCCTCGAAGTGCGCGGTCTGCTCGCCGAGCAGGAAGCGCTGGCCGGGCGCGGTGCCGGTCTCGCGGAGCAGCCGCAGCAGCACCGCGCGGTCGCCCTCGAACAGGTCGAGTGGGAAGAACGGGATCTCGGCCAGCTCCACGGCGGTCATGCGGGGCCTCCAGCGTAGAAGTCGCGGATCAGGGCGCAGACGGCGTCCACCTCGGCCTCGGTCAGGTCCGGGTAGAGCGGCAGGGCGAGGGTGCGGGTGCAGGCGGCCTCCGCGACCGGGAAGTCGCCCACCCGGTGGCCGAGTTCGGCGAAGCAGGGCTGCAGGTGCAACGGCGAGGGGTAGTAGACCTCGGTCTCCACGCCGTGGCCGGCCAGGTGGGCGGCCAGGTCGTCGCGGCGCTCCACCTCGATCAGGTAGACGTAGAAGACCTGGCCCTCGATCCCGCCCACCTGCGGGCGGCGCAGCACCCCCGGCTGGCCGGCCAGCCGCTCGTCGTAGCCGGCCGCGAGCTCGGCCCGGCGGGCGATGTCGGCGTCCAGCCGGGTCAGCTTGGCCAGCAGCACCGCCGCCTGGAGGTCGTCCATCTTGCTGTTGCAGCCGGGCAGTGCGGTGCTGGTGTTGATCGCGGGGAAGTTGCCGATGGTCCGCCCGAACCGGCCGTGGTGGCGCAGCGCCGCCACGGTGGCGGCGAGCTCGGGGTCGTCGGTGAGCACCGCCCCGGCGTCGCCGATCGCGCCGAGCGTCTTGGTCGGGAAGAACGAGAGTACCCCGCCGGCCCCGAACAGGCCCGCGTGGCGCCCGCCCTGACGCATCCCGATCGCCTCGGCGCTGTCCTCCAGCACGGTCAGGCCGTGCCGCTCGGCGAGCGCGCCGATCGCGGTCAGGTCGGCGAGCCGGCTGAACAGGTGGACCGGCATCACGAACCGGGTCCGCCCGGTCAGCCGCTCGGCCAGCGCGGCCGGGTCCAGCGCGTAGCTCACCGGGTCGATGTCGGCGAAGACCGGGCGCCCGCCGGCCAGCACCACCGAGCTCGCCGAGGCGACGAAGCTGAACGCCGGCACCACCACCTCGTCGCCCGGCCGCAGCCCGGCTGCCCGCAGCAGCAGCACCAGGGCGTCGGTGCCGCTGTTGACGCCGATCACATGGCGGGCGCCGGTGTACTCGGCCAGCGCCGCCTCCAGTCGCTCGACCTGCCGGCCGTGCGAGAACTTGCCGTCGTCCAGCACCTCGACGGCGTGCCGCTCGATCAGCGGCCAGAGCTGCTCGAAGCTGCGGGCCTGGGTGAAGAACGGCACCGGGCGGCGGCCGACCGCCTGCCGGGGCAGGCCACCGGCGGCTGTGACGGGAGTCTGCAACGCTCCCCCTCAAGGGGTCTCGGGGCGGGCATTCGGGGCACCGAGGCTATGTCAACCGCCAGACGACATACCGTCAAAAGAGTGCCGATCCGGCGTAAACCACTCTTTCGTGAAGGAACACGCCAAAGGGAATTGACTTGCCGTCAGCATGATCGGCAGGCTGGCGCCGACCCCCGGATCGGCAGCCCGTCCCACCGGGCAGGCACCCCCGTCCCGACCCGCACCCGCCCCGGCACCGCGGCCGCCCCGGCTGCCCCCGGTCGGACACCGGACGCCGGCGCCCGCCACCGGCCACGACCCCCGTGAGCACCACGACCCCGCGAGCAAGGAGGACACCGCGCGATGTTCCGCACGCTCATCGTCGGCCTCGGGCGCGCCGGTGCCGGGCTGCACCTGCCGGTGCTGCTCCGGCTGCGGCGCGAGCTCGGCCCCCCGTTCGCCGGCCCGCCGCTGCTCGCGGTGGACCCGGCCCCCACCACCGTGCCGGACCCCGCCCAGGTCCGGCTGCTGCCCTCGCCGACCGCCGCCCGCCGGCTGCTCGACCCGCAGCACACCGTGGTGCACGTCTGCACCCCGCCGCAGCACCGGGCCGAGCTGGTCGCTGACTTGGCCGCGCTGGGCTTCCGGCGGCTGATCATCGAGAAGCCGCTGGCCGCCCACCCCGGCGACCTGGCCGCGCTGGTCGAGGTGGTGCACCGGGAGCAGCTGCAGGTCGCGGTGGTGGCGCCGTGGCTGGCCAGCTCGCTCACCGACCGGCTGGTCCAGCTGGTGCACGAGGGGGAGCTGGGCCAGCTGCGCCGGATCAGGGTGCGCCAGCACAAGCCCCGGTTCCGGCGCACCCTGGCCACCAGCGGCCACCCCACCGCCTTCGACATCGAGGTCCCGCACGCGCTCGGGGTGGCCCTGCTGCTGGCCGGCGACGCCGAGGTGACCGAGGCCGGCGGGCACGACCTGCGGGTGGGCGGCGAGGTCCGCCCGCTGCTCGGCGGCGCCCGGCTCAAGCTGGCCCACCGCGGCGGGGTGCGCACCGAGATCGTCTCCGACCTCACCTCCCCGGTGCGCGAGCGCCGGATCGAGCTGCGCTTCGCCCGCGGCAGCGCGATCGGCCACTACCCGGGCAGCGCCGACGACGAGTACGCCCAACTGCGGCTGTCCGGCCGCCACGGCACCGTGCGGGAGGTCTTCCCGGACGACGCGCTGGGCGCCTACCTGCTGCGCGCCTACCGCCGCTTCCAGCGCGGCCCGCTGCCGCCCGCCGCCGAGTTCGACGGGCACGTGCGGGCGGTGCGGCTGCTGAGCGAGGCCAAGCGGCTCAGCGGCGCCCCAGACCTGCTGCCCTCCCCCGCCCCCTCCTTCGAACGGGAGCTCTCCTGTGTCCACTGAACTCACCCGCACCGCCGCCGAACCGACCCCACCGGCCACCGCACCGTCCCGGCTGCGCTCCACCGGCCACTCGCCCCCGGCCGACGCCGCCGCGCCGGTCCCGGTGCGGCGGATCGACTACTGCGGGATCGCCGACGAGGCCGCCGTCGACCTGGCCGGCCAGCTCGCCGCCACCCGCGAACTGGGCTGGCGGGCGATCGAGTTGCGCACCATCGACGGCCAGCCGGTGGACCTGCTGAGCGGCCCGGCGTTCGCCCGCGCGGCGGCCCGGATCGCCGAGGCCGGCCTGACCGTCCCGGTGATCGCCAGCCGGATCGGCGGCTGGTCCCGCCCGATCAGCTGCGACCTCGACCAGGAGCTGGCCGAACTCGCGGTGCTCGGCGACCGCTGCGCCGTGCTCGGCACCCGCTACCTGCGGATCATGTCCTACCCGAACGAGGATCCGGTCGGCGGCCCGCTCCCCGAGGTCGAGTGGGAACGCGAAGTGCTGCGCCGCACCCGGGTGCTGGCCAAGCACGCGGCCGACCGGGGCCTGGTGCTGCTGCACGAGAACTGCGCCGGCTGGGCCGGCACCGACGCCGGCCGGGCGCTGCGGCTGCTGGAGGCCGCCGGCCCCGAGGCCTTCGGCTTCCTCTTCGACACCGGCAACGGCGCCGCCCACGGCTACCGGCCGCTGGACCAGCTGCGCACCCTGGCCCCCTACGTCCGGCACGTCCAGGTCAAGGACGCCACCGGCGGCCCGGCCGCGCCCGAGTACACCCTGCCCGGCCAGGGCGAGGCGGCGGTCGCCGACTGCCTGCGGCTGCTGCTGGCCACCGGCTACCAGGGGCACTGGTCGATCGAACCGCACCTGTCGGTCCGCCCGCACGAGCAGTTCCGGGCCGAACCGGCGCGCTGCCGGGCCGACTTCGCCGCCTGCGGCCAGGCGCTGCGGAGCCTGGCCGAGCAGCTGGCCGCGGCCGACGGCACGGACTGGACCTGCACCGCGGCGGGCCTGGCGGCATGCTGACCCCCACCGACCACGACCTGTTGCTCGCGCTGCTGGCACTGCCCACCGCGGGCCCGCTGGAGCAGCCCGGCGCGGTGCCCGAACTCTGGGCCGCGCAGCACCGCTACGCCGAGGCCGCCGCCGACCTGGGCTTCGCGGTGCTGCGGCACGACACCCCCGATCCGGCCTGGACCGAGCTGCCCGACGTGCCGCAGCCGGTCCGCACGGCCGGCGCCGACCCCGCCTTCCTGGCCGACCAGCCGAGCCTGCTGCTGGGCCTGGGCGCAGCGGTGGCGCGCGAGCGCACCGTGATGTTCAACGTCCACCTGGACACCGTGGCCGGCGAGCTGCCGGTGCGCCGCGACGGCGACACCTTCCACGGGCGCGGCGCGGTGGACGCCAAGGGCCCGGCCGTCGCGCTGCTGGCCGGACTGCGCGCCGCGCTGGCCGAGCGGCCGGCACTGACCGAGCGGGTCCGGGTGCTGGTGCAGGCGGTGGCCGGCGAGGAGGGCGGGGCGCTCGGCACGATCGGCACCCGCCCGCTGGTCGCGGCCGGCCACTTCGGCCGGTTGAACGTCTTCTGCGAACCCACCGGCAACCGCGCGCTGACCAACTGCACCGCCGCGATGACCGCGCGGATCGAGGTGCGCGGCCAGGACGCGGTGGACGACCGGCCGGCCGCCGGGCACAACGCCACCGTGCTGCTCGGCTTCCTGGCCCAGTACCTGGCCGGCGCGATCAACCCGTGCCCGGGTCGGCTCTGCGTGGCCGGCCTGCACACCGGCCACCTGCACAACCGGGTCTACGGGCAGGGCGAACTGCTGCTCAACCTGGCCTACCCGGACCCGGCCACCGCCGAGCGGCTGGAGCGGGCGGTCACCGAGGGGCTGGCGGCGGGCCTGGCCGCCTTCGCCGAGCGGTTCGCCGCCACCCCGCTGCTGGCCCGCACCGCGGTGGACGCGGCCGCGATCACCCACCTGCACTGGCTCAAGCGCGGCCTGCCCGCGCTCACCGAAGCCGGCACCGAACTGCCCTGGCTGACCCGGCTGCTGGCGGCCGCCGGGATCGAGCGCTGGCCGGCCGGGGAGCCCGGGTTCACCTGCGACGCGATCTGGCTGGCCGGCAAGCCGGGCGCCGCCACCGTGGTGCTCGGCCCCGGCACGCTGGCCGGCAACAACGCGCACGCGGACGGGGAGTTCGTCCGCCTCGCCGAGCTGACCGCGTTCGCCCGCTCGGTCGCCGACCTGCTGCTCGCCTTCGACTCCGCCACCGGGCCGGCCCCCGCGGCGCCCGCCGTGCCGTCCCAGTCCGCCGCCATCCCGCAGGAGGCCCGCCCCGCATGCCGCTGACGCCCCCGTCCGCCACCCTGCCGCCGCACCCGCTGGCCGAACCGCACCCGCCAGCCGAACCGCACCCGGCGGCGGCGCCCCCCGGGCCGACCGAGCCGCCGCACGGGCGCTCCGATCCGCTGCCCGAGGACGACGGCGCCCGGATCGGCGCCCCGCGCGCCGGCGCGCCGGGCGTTTCGGTCCGCTACCCGGAGCTGCTGCGGTTCACCGCCGAGGTGTTCGGCGGCCGCGGCCTGCCCGCCGCCCGGGCCGCCACCGCCGCCGAGGCGCTCTGCTACGGCGACCTGACCGGCCTGACCTCGCACGGGCTGGTCAACCTGACCCGGCTCTACCTGCCGCTGCTGGACGAGGGCCGGGCCGACCCGGCGGCCGAGCCCGAGAACCTGGTCGACCTGGGCGCCGCGGTGCTGCGCGACGACCGCCGGGCGCTCGGCCTGTGGTCCGCACCGGCCGCGATGGACCTGGCGGTCGAGCGGGCCGGCCGGCACGGCGTCGGCCTGGTCTCGGTGCGCGGCGCCACCCACCTGGGCTGCGCCGGCTTCCACACGCTGCGCGCCGCCCGGCGCGGAATGATCGGGGTGCTCGCCGCGAACTGCGGCCGGCAGCGGATCGCCCGGCCGCCGGGCGGGGCGGTGGCGCTGCTCGGCACCAACCCGCTGAGCGTGGCCGCGCCGGCCGGCGACCGGCACCCCTTCGTGCTGGACATGAGCACCACCGCGGTGCCCACCGGGCGGGTGCGGGCCGCCGCCCGGGCCGGGCAGCAGATCCCGCCCGGCTGGCTGGCCGGCCCGGGCGGCGCCCCGGTGACCGACCCCGGGGCCTTCGACCGGGGCGAGGCGCACCTGCTCTGGCTGGGCAGCCGGCCGGAGACCGGCGCGTTCAAGGGGTACGGGCTGGGGCTGGTGGTCGAGGTGCTGGGCGCGCTGCTGGCCGGCGCGGGTCTGGGGCCGGCCCCGGCCGCGCTGGCCGGCGACGGCAACCCGACCGGCCGGGACGACGACATCGGCTACCTGGCGCTGGCCGTCGACCCCGGGCTGCTGCGGGACCGCGCGGACTTCGCCCGGCAGGCCGACTCGCTCTTCGGCACCCTGCTGGACTGCCCCCCGGTCGACCCCGACCACCCGGTGGGCTACCCCGGCTTCCCGGAGGGCGAGCTGGCCGAACGCCGGCTGCGCGAGGGCGTGCGGCTCTCGCCCGCCCGCTTCGCCGAGCTGACCACGCTGGCCGAGGCCACCGGACTGACCGCCCCCAAGCCGACCCCCGAACCCTCCGGAGGGACCTCGTGACCGCTCCCCGCAAACTGGCCGTGATCGGCCTCGGCGTGATCGCCAGGTACTACCTGGACGCGATCGCGGCCGACCCGGCCGTCACCCTGGCCGCCGTCTGCGACCTCGACGAGGCCGCGCTGGCCGAGCACCGCGCGGCCGGGGTGCCCGCCTACCGCGACCACCGGGCGCTGCTGGCCGCCCACCACGACCTGGGCGGGGCGATCGTCACCGTGCCCAACGACGCGCACGCCGCGCTCTGCCGCGACCTGCTGGCCGCCGGCCTGCCGGTCTGCGTGGAGAAGCCGCTGGCCACCCGGCTGTCGGACGCCCGGGCGCTGACCGCGATCGCCGCCGAGCGTTCGCTGGTGCTCTTCACCGCCTTCCACCGCCGCTACAACAGCGCGGTGCGCGCGCTGGTCGCGGCCTGCGCGGAGGGTGCGGGGGGCCAGGGCGGCCCAGCCGGCCCGGGCGGCACGGGCGGCACGGGCGGCACGATCAGCAAGGTGAAGGTGCGCTACCTGGAGCGGATCGAGGAGCACATCGGCACCGACGCCTGGTACCTGGACCCGGCGCGCTGCGGCGGCGGCTGTGTGGCCGACAACGGCCCCAACGCCTTCGACCTGGTCCGGCTGCTCTTCGGCGAGGCGGAGCTGAGCGTGGTCCGGGCCGCGATCGAGCGGGACCCGGCCGGGCTGGACCGGCAGGCGACCCTCGACCTGGTCACCGCCGGGCCGGCGCCGCGCCGGGCCCGGGTGGAGCTGGACTGGTCCTACCCGGGTGAGCTCAAGGACGTGGAGGTCACGCTGGCCGACGGCCGGGTGCTGCGGGCCGACCTGCTGGCCGGCCACACCGGGTTCAAGGCCTCGCTCCGGCACGAGTACCAGGGGGTGCTGGCCGCCTTCCGGGCCGCGATCGAGGCCCCGAACGGGCGCCGGGACGGCGGTCTGGCGGCCCTCGACCTGGTCACCGCCGCCTACCGGCTGGACGGCGACGTCGACACCCACGTGCTCCAGCGCGCCGCGGGAGCGGCCCGGTGAACGCGGGCGGCCTGGTGAACGCGGGCGGCCTGGTCACCGGCGCGGCGCCCGGCCGGCCGGGCGGCGCACCCGCCGGCGCGCCGCGGGAGGACGGCGCCAAGCGGACGGTGGCCGGCGAGCTGGTCAAGGTGCTGGTCCACCGGCGCGAGGACCGCGGCATGACAGTGGAGCCGTACGCCAGCCGCTGCGTGCGGGCCGGCGAGCTGCACGAGCTGGTCAGCACCGACGTGGCGGACGGCACGCCCGGCACCCGGGTGGACCGGGTGGGGTTCCTCGGCTTCACCGAGATCTCCCGGGCCGGGGTGATCGACCGCGGGGACACCGTCTGGATCGGCGGCCGGCCGGTCGGCACGGTGCTCGGCTTCGACGCCTGCCACTTCCCGAACCACTACAACATCCTGATCAGCACCGGCGAGCCGGTGACCGGTGAGGAGCTGGGGCTGGCCCCGGAGTGCGAGGTGCGCTTCACCCAGCAGTTCTGATCGCCCGCCAGGTCGAATGGACGGGACGGGACGGGTGGACCGGATGGGGGGAGCGATCCCGGGGGACCGGATCGCTCCCCCGACGGAGGTCCCACAACCGGTACCGCGTCGGGGGGAAGTCGCGGCGCCCGGTCCCACAGCGGGGAGCTCTCCGGATCCACGTACCGGTGACTCCTGCCAGGTTCCCCGGTACGCCAACCATCCTGCCGCCGGAGCAGGCGCGGGGCATCCGCACAAGGGCCCGAGTCCCGGGGACCTTCGTCCCGCCGAGTGAACGCGTTGCTCACGGATTCGGCCATCCGGTGGATAAGCTGCACGCTGGGCCCCGCAGCGGCCGGGGGCCCGGCGCGGGCACGAGGCTTGGGCGGGCACGACGGCTGGGGCGGACTAGGCGAGGCGGGCGGTTCGGATGGCGCAGGCAAGGAAGATCGGCATGTACGTCCTGCTGATCTTCGTGGTGTACACGATCATCCACTCGCCCGATCGTGCCGCGGAGCTGGTCCAGTCGGGCTTCGTCGGCATCTCGGACGCCGCCAAGTCGGTCGGCGAGTTCATGACCGGTCTCATCAAATAGGACCGGGCTCCGGGGCCCCGACCAGCCGGGTTACCGTGTCGGGGTCCAACCCCGGCTTACCCTCGGCCCACCCGTGGGCCACAAGGAGCAGCAGTGATCCGCCACCTGGTCATGTTCAAGCTCAACGAAGGCATCGCGAAGGACGACCCGCGCGCGCTGGCCGCCGCCAAGGCCTTCGACGGGCTCGAGGAGCAGATCCCCGAGCTGCTGGAGTGGCAGCACGGCTTCAACGTCAGCCCGCGCGACGTGGCCTACGACTACGCGATCAACAGCCTGGTCGCCGACCAGGACGCGCTCCAGGTCTACGCCACCCATCCGGCGCACGTCGCGGCCGCCCAGCTGTGGCGGGCCATCGCCACCCTGGTGGTCGCCGACTTCGAGGTCTGAGCCACCCCGGCGACTCGGTCGTATCCAGACGACCCAACGGCCCCCCGCACCCGGAGCGCTCCCCTCGAGCCGCTCCCGGGCGCCGGGGGTCGTCGTTTTGTTGACGTCGGGTCAGCAACACGCCTCCGTCCGGTACTTGAAGGAATGGCGTCCGTCTTGTGATGCTATGACCGATTTTGCCGGGCAGGACGAGGTGGTGAACCGAGGGAGGGGTGACGCGTCCGTGCGGATCCAGGACGACACGCCGGACACCGGCACGGGCGGCCCCGAGGCCGAGCCCGACCCCGCCCACCCGGACGGCCCCGCGGCCGGCGCCGCCGCCGAGGCCGAGGCCGCCGCCTGCGCCGAGGAGTTCGGCGCGGGCGCCGCGCTCGGCGGCCCGATCGACGTGCGCACCCTGACCCGGGTGCTCTTCGAACGGCTCGCCGAGCTGCCCGCCCACGCGCCCGAGCGCGAGCAGGTCCGCGCCGCGCTGATCGAGGTCAACATCCCGCTGGTGCGCTACGCCGCCACCAGGTTCCGCAGCCGCAACGAACCGATGGAGGACGTGGTCCAGGTCGGCACCATCGGCCTGATCAACGCGATCGACCGGTTCGACCCCAGCCGCGGCGTCCAGTTCCCCACCTATGCGCTGCCGACCATCCTGGGGGAGATCAAACGTTACTTCCGGGACAACGTGCGCACCATGCACGTGCCGCGCCGGCTGCAGGAGCTCTGGGTCCAGGTCAGCGGAGCGATGGAGGAACTCACCGTGCTGCACGGGCGGACCCCCAAGGTTCCGGAGATCGCCGCCAACCTGCGGATCCCGGAGGAGGACGTTCGAGCCTGCCTGGACGCCGGGCGGGCGTACAACGCAGCTTCGCTCGAAGCCGCCCAGGAGCACGAGGGCGGCCTGGCCCTGCTCGACCGGCTCGGCTACGAGGACTCCGCACTGACCGACGTGGAGCACCGCGACATGGTGCGCCACCTGCTGGTTCAGCTCCCCGAGCGGGAGCGGCGGATCGTCATGCTGCGGTTCTTCGCCAACCTGACGCAGTCCCAGATCTCCAACGAGCTCGGCATGTCCCAGATGCACGTCTCCCGCCTCCTGTCCCGCATCCTCACCAGGCTGCGCACGGGAAACAGCTGGGAGGAGTGACCCGGAGCGGCCATCCGGAGCAGCGCGCCCCGGGCATCGCTACGCGTTACCGGCGCGTGACGAATCGCGATATTCGGGTTTGCCGGGTGCGCGCATCCGGTAAGCAAGCGGTGGGGGACGCATCGATCATTCGACGCGCAACCGGGAGCCGCGGCGCGCGGGCTCCCGTCGGACCGGTCTGGAGGGGGTGGGTGCATGTCCGCGGAGCTGGGCAGCACGGAGATCCACGGTGGGACGGCAGTCGTCGAGCACGCACCGGCGCCGCCGGAGGTCCCGGGCCCCACCGCCACCCCCGGGCTCGACACCCGTACGCTCTCCCGCTCGCTGTTCCGGCGGCTGGCCACGCTGCCGGCCGACAGCGCCGAGCACACCTACGTCCGGGACACCCTGATCGAGCTCAACCTGCCGCTGGTGCGCTACGCCTCGGCCCGGTTCCGCAGCCGCAACGAGCCGATGGAGGACATCGTCCAGGTCGGCACCATCGGCCTGATCAAGGCGATCGACCGGTTCGACCCGGACCGCGGGGTGGAGTTCCCCACCTTCGCGATGCCCACCGTGGTCGGTGAGATCAAACGGTTCTTCAGGGACACCAGCTGGTCGGTCCGGGTGCCCAGACGGCTGCAGGAGCTGCGGCTGGCGCTGACCAAGGCCGGCGACGAGCTCGCCCAGCGGCTGGACCGCTCCCCCACGGTGGCCGAGCTGGCCGCCTGCCTCGGGGTGAGCGAGGAGGACGTGGTGGAGGGCCTGGCGGTCGGCAACGCCTACACCGCCAGCTCGCTGGACTCCACCCCCGGCGAGGAGGACGGCGACGGGCCGCTCGCCGACCGGCTCGGCTACGAGGACCTGGCGCTGGAGGGCGTGGAGTACCGCGAGTCGCTCAAGCCGCTGCTGGCCAAGCTGCCGGCCCGGGAGCGGCGGATCATCATGCTGCGGTTCTTCGGCAACCTCACCCAGTCGCAGATCGGCGACGAGATCGGCATCTCGCAGATGCACGTCTCCCGGCTGCTCACCAAGACCCTGACCCAGCTGCGCGAGGGCCTGACCGGGGAGGGCTGAGCCCGCGCGCGTGCCGACCGGCCCGGCGCCCCGCGCAGCCGTGGGGGCCGGGCCGCTCAGCGCGCCGGTTCGCCGCCGGCGTCGCCGAGCAGGTTCTTGCGCAGCCCGGCCAGCACCGCCTCGTCGAGCCCCAGGCCGTCCTGCCAGAACGCGGCGAAGCTGCCCCACCCGGCCTCGACCTCGGCGAAGGCGGCGGCCAGGTAGTCGCGGTCGGCGCGGAACAGCGGCAGCAGCAGGCCCGGGTCCTCCATCAGGCCGCGCTCGTAGAAGCTGGCGGTGATCCGTTCGATGATCGCGGCCGAACGGGTGTTGGTCAGCAGGTAGTCCTCGAAGACCGTCTCCCGGTCCACGCCGAGCGCGGTGAGCAGCAGCGCGGCGACCCAGCCGGTGCGGTCCTTGCCCGCGGTGCAGTGGAAGAGCAGCGGCGGGCCGTCCGGCGCGGCGAGCAGCCGCAGCACGGCCGCGAACCGCTCGCGGGCCACCGGGTCGGTGACGAACCAGCGGTACAGGCCGGTCATCATGCGCGCGGCCTTGCCCTCGCCGAGCAGCGCGTACTGCTTGGCCGGGTCGCGGTCGGCCAGCGCGTCGCGCAGCGCCACGTAGATGTCGAAGTCCGCGGCGTAGACCGGCAGGTGGTGCAGGGTGATGCCGTCGGGGCCGGCGGCCCGGACGCTGAGCGGCTGCGCGGACAGCTCGACCGCGGAGACGTCGGCCACCGGCAGGCCGGGCACCCGGTCGGGGCCGGCCTCGCGGACCTCGTCCAGGCTGCGCAGGTCGACCACCTGCCGGATGCCGAGCGCGGTGAGCACCGGCAGGTCCGCCTCGGCCAGCCGGTTGAGCCCGTCGCTGCGCAGCGCCACGCCGGCGCGCAGCACCCGCCCGTCCGCGGTCCGGTACCCGCCCAGGTCACGGGCGTTGACCGCGCCGGTCAGGCCCAGGCTGCGGGCGACCGGCCCCGGGTCGCCGGCCGGGTGCCGCATCGCCTCGGGCTGCTTGGTCACGGGGGCCTCCAGGGGTTGCACTCACGGTCGTCCGGTCCGACCAGGGTACGAACCGCGCGCCGGTGCGCGCCCACCCGGCCTGACGGCCGTATACGACATATTCCGTCTGACGAGACGCATTCATAAAAAGAAAGTTGTCATGATCTGACCGATTTCTGCTCCCTTAAGAGCGCCTTAACGACCGCAGGGTGTCGAACATGGCCCACAGGTGAACGTCTATGACAGATTCGCTGCACTCTCACCCATTCGGCCTATGAAGCCAATGGTTCTGCCCCACCATGTTCCGCAGTGCCTCGCACGGCGGGCCGTGCGACGCGGGGGGACGCATCAGTACATCCGGGGCGGACGCGGGGGCAGTCCGCCCTTTTCAGGGGAGGAACACCTACATGGGTCGAGCGACCCGTCGTGCTGCCGCCTGCGCGGCCGCCGGTCTGCTGGCTGCCGGACTGCAGACCACCACCACCGCCTTCGCCGCGGTGCAGAACCGAATCGACCTCACCGTGCTGGTGGTCGACGACGGCGGTCCCGCCACCGCCGCGATCACCGCCGAGCTGGCCAGCGAGGGCACCCCGTACACGGTGGTCAAGCTGTCCGACCCCAACCGGCCGACGATCAACGCCGCCTTCCTCAGCGACACCGTGAACGGCGCGCCGCGGGCCAAGTTCCAGGGCGTCGTGCTGCCCAACGAGAACCCGTTCGGCACCGGCTCCGCCGAGATGACCGCGCTCGCCTCCTACGAGGCCGCCTTCGGCATCCGCCAGATCGACGCCTACACCTTCGCCAGCCCCAGCGTCGGTCTGAACTGGGCTCAGAACCCCGGCTACATCGGCTCGCTGGACGGCACCCAGGGCGCGGTCACCTCCGCCGGGCTGACCGGTCCGTTCGGCTACCTCAGCGGCAAGGTGCCGTTCGAGCAGCCCGAGCCGGGCGTCTCCACCAGCTACGGCTACCTGGCCACCCCGCTCGCCGCGCTGCCGGCCGGCGCCTCGTTCACCCCGCTGGTGGACGCGCCGATCCCGGGCAGCACCGCGCGCGGTTCGCTGGTCGGCGAGTACGACCACGACAGCCGCAAGGAGCTGGTGGTCACCTTCGTCTACAACCAGTACCAGCAGCAGTACCGCCTGCTGGCCCGCGGCTTCGTCGACTGGCTGACCCAGGGCATCCACCTCGGCTACGACCGCAACTACTTCGCGGTCCACGTCGACGACCTGTTCCTGTCGGACGACCGCTGGAACACCACGCTCAAGTGCACGCCCGGTGACGTCACCTGCCCGCCCGGCAGCGACAACACCGACAGCAACCCGATCCGGATGACCCCCTCCGACGTCAACACCCTGGTGGCGTGGGAGAAGGCCAACAACTTCACCGTCGACTTCGCCTTCAACGGCGGTGGCGTGTCGGACTGGGAGCAGACCAACAACACCACCGACGACCCGCTGTTCGACTCGATCAAGGCGAACGCCAACGCGCTGCGGTTCATCAACCACACCTGGGACCACCCGTTCATCGGGTGCGTGCAGAACGTCACCGTGGTCCCGTGGCAGTGCACCAAGGACGCGGCCGGCAACGACGTCTGGGTGGACGAGAACACCATCCAGAACGAGATCTCGCAGAACATCGCCTTCGCGAAGCAGAACGGCCTGCCGATCGACCCCACCGAGCTGATCACCGGTGAACACTCCGGCCTGGTGACGCTGCCCCAGCAGCCCACCGACAACCCGAACCTGGCCCCGGCGCTGGCCGCCAACGGCATCAAGTGGACCGGTTCGGACGCCTCCCGCGAGCCGAACCAGCGCGCGGTGGGCTCCTCCACGCTGACCGTCCCGCGCTACCCGATGAATGTCTTCTACAACGCGGGGCACACCAACGAGGAGGTGGACGAGTACAACTGGATCTACACCAGCAAGGCCCAGGGCGGCAGCGGCATCTGCTCGACCTCCACCGACTCCACCTGCCTGTCGGCGCCGCTGAACACCGGCACCGGCTACGCCTCGTACATCGTGCCGCTGCAGACCAGGATCGACCTCGGCTACGCGATGGACAACGACCCGCGGCCGAACTTCATCCACCAGTCCAACTTCGCCGAGGACCAGATCGCCTACCCGGTGCTCAACTCGATCCTCGGCACCTACAAGGGCCTGTACGCGGCGAACACCCCGCTGGTGAACCTGCGCGAGAGCCAGATCGGCGCCGAGCTGCAGAAGCGCTCCGCGTGGAACGCCGCGGTGGCCGCCGGCAAGGTGACCGCCTACCGGATCGGCAACAACGTCACGGTCCAGGCCCCCGCCGGGGTCCAGGTCGAGGCCACCATGCCGACCGGCACCACCCAGCACATGCTGCTCGGCAGCTCGCCGTTCGGCAGCGCCTACGCCGGCACGCTCTCCGGCTGGACCACCCCGGGCCCGTTCCAGGGCTCGGTGAACCTGCAGCTGGCCACGGCCGCCGCGCCCAGCGCGGTCAAGGCCTCGCCGACCACGGTCAACGCGGCCGCCACCGCAGCGAAGAAGACCGTCAAGGCGCCCAAGGCCACCGTGCCGGCCGGCACGGCCAAGGCCGTCCCGGTCGGTCCCGGTGACACCCAGCGGACGAAGGCCACGTCCCTGGTTCCGACCGGCGACGGCAAGTAGCACCACCGCACCACCGCACCACGACGCGACCGGCCGGCCGCGCGGCGATCCCGCGCGGCCGCCCCGGCCGCGGCACGCCCGACCGCCATCGGGCACGGCCGAAATTTTTGGGGGGAAGGGAAGCAAGATGCGAGTCACCTTGCTCACCGAGGGGACGTATCCGCACGCGCACGGCGGGGTCAGTGTCTGGTGCGACCAGTTGGTCCAGGGCATGCCCGACGTGGAGTTCGACATCATCGCGGTGACCGGCACCGGCACCGAGCAGCTCGCCTGGCAGCTGCCGCCGTGGGTCAACAAGGTCACCACCGCGCCGCTCTGGGGTCCACCGCTGCCCGGCAAACCGCCGCGCGGCCGTGAGCTGCGCCGCTTCCTGGACTCCTACGAGCGCTTCCTGCACTCGATCCTCGACCCGGTCTACGCCGCGCACTTCGGCACCGAGCTGTACGGCTTCGCCGACTTCGCCCGGCGCGGCCTGCTGGCCCCGGCGATGCGCAGCGAGGGGGCGCTGCGCACCCTGCAGCAGGTGTGGACCCGGCCCTACCTGCCCACCGCCGCCTCCGAGCCGACCCTGCACGACGCGCTGCACGCCACTGACCTGCTGGAGCACGCGCTGCGCCCGCTGGTGGTGGAGGTGCCGAGCGAGGGGGTCACGCACGCGGTCAGCGGGGGCCTGGCGGCGCTGCCCGGGCTGATCGCCGCCCAGCAGCACCACGTGCCGTTCCTGCTCACCGAACACGGCATCTACCTGAGGGAACGTTACCTCGGGTACCGCACCGGGCCCTACCGCTGGCCGGTCAAGGCGCTGGTGCTGGGCTTCTACCGGATGCTCGCCGAGGAGAGCTACGCGCGGGCCGCGCTGGTCACCCCCGGCAACCGGTACAACCGGCGCTGGGAGGAGCGCGGCGGCACCCCCAGCGAGAACATCCGCACCGTCTACAACGGGGTGGACCCCGACCTGTTCCCGGCCGCCGGCCCGGAGCCGGAGACCCTGACCATGAGCTGGGCCGGGCGGGTCGACCCGATCAAGGACCTGGAGACCCTGATCCGCGCCTTCGCGCTGGTCAAGGCGGAGCTGCCGGAGACCCGGCTGCGGCTGTTCGGCGGCACCGCGCGCGGCGCCGAGGGCTACCGCGACGGCTGCGTCAAGCTCGCCGCCGACCTCGGGGTGGCCGACTCGGTGGTCTTCGAGGGCCGGGTCGACGAGATCAAGGACGCGTACGCGGCCGGCAGCATCTGCATGCTCTCCAGCATCAGCGAGGGCTTCCCGTTCACCCTGATCGAGGCGATGAGCTCGGGGCGGCCCACCGTCTCGACCGACGTCGGCGGGGTGCGCGAGGCGGTCGGCGACACCGGTCTGGTGGTGCCGCCGCGCGAGCCCGAGCCGATGGCGCGGGCCGCCCTGGAGCTGCTGCGCGACCCCGAGAAGCGGGCCAGGATGGGCGCCGGGGCCCGGATCAGAGTGGTCGAGCAGTTCACCCTGCGCCAGACCATCGACGCCTTCCGCGGCATCTACGCCGAGCTCCTCGGCCAGGGCACGCAGCCCACCACGCTGCGCAGCGCGACCGAGGGGGCGGCATGACCGCGCGAAGCGAGGTCATCATCAAGAGGTGCGCGTCCCGCGAAGCGGCCACCGAGCTCTGCGAGGTGGGCGCATGAGCGGTCCGCTGCGCCTGGTCCCGGACGAGGGGACGCCCGGCTGGGCCGAGGAGACGATGCGGCTGCGCACCCTGCCGCCGCGCCGCCGCGGCCGCTCGGCCGCGCCGCCCGAGGTCTGCCCCGACCCGCTGGACGAGCTCGCCGAGCGGCTGGCCGAGGTGTGCGCCGACGCGGTGCACCCGTTCGAGATCGCCGCGTTCCTGGAGTCGGACGGACTGACCGACGAGCAGGCCGCGCTGGTCTACGGCCGCCCCGACGCCTTCACCCTGGCCGAGGACCTGTTCGCCAAGGTGGCCCGCCGCTACCCCGGCGCGCCCACCGGCACCAACCCGTGGCAGGCCGACCCGTGGCGCTGCGTGCTGCGCGGGCTGGTCTTCGCGCTGCCCGGGCTCGGCTACCTGCTCGGCGCGGACCTGTTCGCCGCCCAGCGGCTGCGCTTCGGCCTGCCCTCCGGGATGGCCGCGCTGGCCGTGGCCACCCTGGTCAGCTGGGCGTTCAACCAGGCGCTGGCGCACCGGGCGTACAGCTGGCTGAGCCTGACCGACCGCCGGTCGTCCGGCCGCACGCTCGCGCTGGGCGCGCCGCTGGGCGCGCTGCTCGCGGCGGGCTGCGGCTGGGTGGTCGGCGGGCCGCTGGACGCGCTGCTCTTCGTCATCGGGCAGTCCTGCTACCTGGGCGCGGCCACCGTGCTGCTGGTGCTCGGCCAGGAGAAGCTGCTGCTGGCGGCGCTGGCACCGGCCTCGGCCGGCGCGGTGGTGGTGCTGGCGGTCCACCTGCCGCCCTGGGTCCGGGCGGCGATCCTGCTGGCCACCCTGGCGGCCGCGGTGGGCCTGGCCGGCTGGCAGCTGTACCGCTGCTGCGCCGGTGCGGGCAACCGGGCCGACGGTCCGGTCTGGTCCGCGACCTGGGCGGCCGGCCTGTTCGGCCTGGCGGTCGGCACCATGACCCTGATCGCCGGCCTCGGCCCCCAGCTGCACCACGCCGTCCGCCCGCACGCCCCGGCCGGCGCCACCGCCACCGGGCCGGCCCTGGCGGCGCTCACCCTGAGCCTGGGCCTGGCCGAGTGGCTGCTCTACCGCTACCGCAGCCTGGCCACCCGGGCGCTGGCCACCAGCGCCAGCCCCGGCGAGTTCCGCCGCCGCACCGCCCTGGCGCTGGCCGGCTGCCTGCTGGGCTACCTGTCCTTCGTCGCCGCGTTGGCCTTCGCCGCCGACGCGCTGTGGCGGGGCGCCCCCAAGATCGGTCCGATCCAGCTGACCGACCTGCTGCTGCTCGCCGCCGCCCTGTGGACGGCGCTGCTGCTGCAGGCCCTGTCGGTCGCCTGGCGCACCGCCGGCCTCTGCCTAGCGGCGGCCGGGTACGAGCTCACCGCTGTCCTGACCGGCGCCGACCCCGGCACCGTCCAGCAGTACGGCTGTGGAGCAGCCGCCGTCCTGCTGGTGCCACTGGCCGTGGTCGTCCTCGGCCGCACCACCAGACACCGCTGAGCGACCTTGTCCCACCCTGCAGCACGCACGACCCCACATAACTGACGCAACGTCAGAACACCACACAGAGAAGGCAGTACCCCGACATGAGCACTGTCGCAGTCACCGGCGCCGAAGGCTTCATCGGCTCCCACCTGACCGAACACCTGGTCGCCCGGGGGCACAAGGTGCGGGCCATGGTGCAGTACAACTCCTTCTCCAACTTCGGCTGGCTGGAGACCCTGGACGCGGACGTCCTGGACTCGGTGGAGATCGTGCTCGGCGACGTGCGCGACCCCGGCTCGGTGACCGGTCTGGTCAAGGGCACCGAGGCGGTCTACCACCTGGCCGCGCTGATCGCGATCCCGTACTCCTACCAGGCCCCGCACTCCTACATCGACACCAACGTCAGCGGCACCCTGAACGTGCTGGAGGCGGTGCGCCACCTCGAGATCCCGCGGATGGTGCACACCTCCACCAGCGAGACCTACGGCACCGCGCAGACCGTGCCGATCACCGAGGACCACCCGATCAACACCCAGTCGCCCTACTCGGCCTCCAAGGCGGGCGGCGACCGGCTGGCCGACGGCTACTACGCCAGCTTCAACACCCCCGTGGTCACCCTGCGCCCGTTCAACACCTTCGGCCCGCGCCAGTCGATGCGCGCCGTGATCCCGACCGTGATCGCCCAGGTCGCCGCCGGCACCCGCGAGATCGTCCTCGGCGACCTGCGGCCCACCCGCGACTTCATGTTCGTCAAGGACACCGCCGCGGCCTTCCACACGGTCGGCACCGCGGCGGCCGAGACCGTGGTCGGTCGCACCTTCAACGCGGGCACCGGCGGCGAGATCTCGGTCGGCGACCTGGTCACCCTGGTCGGCAAGCTGATGGACGTCGACCTGACCGTCCGGGAGGACACCCAGCGGCTGCGCCCGACCAACTCCGAGGTGATGCGCCTGGTCTGCGACGCCACCCGGCTGCGCACGGCCACCGGCTGGGCGCCGGGGCACACCCTGGAGGAAGGCCTGCTCGAGACCATCGAGTTCTTCCGCAACCCGGCCAACCTGGCCCGCTACAAGACCGACCTGTACAACGTCTGAGCCCGTCCACATCAACTTCGTCACGTCCACCCGACTCTGTGGGGGAGACCACCATGCACGCAGTGATTCTGGCCGGGGGCAAGGGCGTTCGGCTGCGGCCCTACACCACCGCCCTGCCCAAGCCGCTGGTCCCGATCGGTGACCAGCACGCCATCCTGGAGATCGTGATGCGTCAGCTGGCCGCGGCCGGCTTCAAGACCGTCACGCTCGCGATCGGACACCTGGGCCACATCATCCGCGCCTACGTCGGCAACGGCTCGCAGTGGGGGCTGCGGGTCGGCTACGCCGTCGAGGACACCCCGCTCGGCACCATGGGCCCGCTGCTCACCATGCTCGACCGGCTGCCCGAGAACTTCCTGGTGATGAACGGCGACATCCTCACCGACCTGGACTTCGCCGGCGTGCTGAAGCACCACGAGACCTCCGGCGCACCGCTGACCATCGCGACCTACGCCCGCGAGGTGAAGATCGACTTCGGCGTGCTGACCACCGAGGCCGGCTCCATCACGGCCTTCCGGGAGAAGCCGAGCATGGACTACCGGGTCTCGATGGGCGTCTACGGCGTCTCCCGGGCCGCGCTGGCCGCCTACACGCCCGGCCTGCCGCTCGGCTTCGACGAACTGGTGCTGGACCTGCTGGCGGCCCAGACCCCGCCGTGCGCCTACGAGTTCAACGGCTACTGGCTGGACATCGGCCGCCCGGACGACTACGACCGGGCCAACGCCGAGTTCGCCTCCCGCAAGTCCATGCTGCTCAAGGACGATCGGACCGAGCGGGCACTGAACGAGCTCGGCCGCACCGCCGCGGCCGCGGTGGAGGCCATCGAACTGGAGCCGGCCGAGCCCGCCGTGGTGGGCGCGGCGGACGGGCGGGCCGCGTGAAGATCCTGCTCCTCGGGGGTGACGGGTTCCTGGGGCGGCACATCGCCGACGCGCTGCGCGACGTGCCGGCGGCCGAACTGGCCACCGCCGGTCGGCGGCCCTCCCACCACCTGCGGGTGGACCTGACGAACGCCCAGGTCGAGCCGCTGGCCGACGACCTGGCCCGACTGGCCCCCGACCTGGTGGTCAACTGCGCCGGGGCGGTGGCCGGCAGCGCCCGGCACCAGAGCGAGGTCAACGCCCGGGGCCCGGCGGTCCTGGTCGAGGCCCTCGAACGCGCCTGCCCGAAGGCCAGGCTGGTGCACCTCGGGTCGGGCGGCGAGTACGGTCCGGCGGACCACGGCAAGCCGCTGAAGGAGAGCGACCTGCCGCGCCCGACCGGGATCTACGGCGCCACCAAGCTGGCCGGGACCTTCGCGGTGGCCGACTCCGCGCTGGACGCGGTCTCGCTGCGGGTCTTCAACCCGGTCGGCCCGGGGGCCTCCGCCGCCTCGCTGCCCGGCAAGCTGGCCGCCGAGATGGCGGCCCGCCCCGGCGGCACGGTCACGGTCGGCGACCTGTCGGCCTTCCGGGACTTCGTCGACGCCCGCGACCTGGCCGCCGCGGTGGTCGCCGCGGCGACCGTCGAGGGGCCGCTGCCGCGGATCCTCAACATCTCCGGCGGCCGGGCGCAACCGGTCCGGGCGATCGCCGAGGGCCTGGTCGCGGCCGCCGGCTTCACCGGGACGATCGAGGAGAGCGGTGCCGGCTCGGACCGGTCGGCCAGCGTCTCCTGGCACCAGGGGGACATCTCGGCGGCCGAGCAGGCGCTCGACTGGCGGCCCCGGATCACCCTGGAACAGAGCCTGCGCGACCTGTGGGCCGGCGTGTCCGGCGACCCCCAGGTGGCCGGCACTCGATGACCCACCCCGTAGCCGCCCGCCTGCTGGTGCCGCTGTACGTCCACCCCGAGGTGGACCCGGCGGCCTGGCAGGCGGTCGCGGCGGCCGGGCCGCAGCTGGTCCGGGCCGTGGTGCTGAACGTCGCCAACGGCCCGGGCCCCGCGCCCGACCCCGCCTTCGAGCGGGCCGCCGCCGACCTGACCGCAGCCGGCATCCCGTTGCTCGGCTACGTGGACACCGACTACGGGCGGCGCCCGCACGCCGCGGTCGTCGCCGACCTGCTGAACCACCGCCAGTGGTACGGCACCACCGGTGTCTACTTCGACCAGGCCGCCGCGCACACCGCGGCCCTCGCGCACTACCGCCGGCTGACCACCGCGGCCCGCGCGGCCGGCTGCGAGACCGTGGTGCTGGGCCACGGCCTGCACCCCGAACCCGCCTTCGCCGAGCCCGAGTCGGGCGACCTGCTGGTCACCTTCGAGGGCAGCTGGCGGGAGTACCAGGCCCTGGCGCTGCCGCTGTGGACCGGGCACCACCCGGCCGAGCGGTTCTGCCACCTGGTCTACGAAGTCCCCACCGCCCGGGCCGGCTCCGCCGGCGCGCTGATCGGCTCGCACCGCGCCGCCTTCGGCTGCGCGGTGCCCGGCTCCGGTGCGAACCCCTGGGCTACGCTGCCCTACGGGCTGCACGCCGGCCCCGACGCACCATCAGCAACGGCCCGCCGCCACGGGTGACCCCGCCACTCCACCACCTCGACCGATCCACCTGGAGTGCTCGCCGTGACCCGTCGTACCACCGCCCTGCTGGCGGCGCTGCTCCTGACCACCACCGCCGTGCTCGCCAGCGGCTGCGCCAGTGACGGCGGCGGTGGCGATGACGACGACTCGACCCCGCCCAACCCGGTGCCCTCCGGCAGCAGCAGCCCGGTCAACCCGACCGGCGCGCCGTCGACTTCCGTGCCGAGCGGCTCGCCGAGCGGGTCACCGGGCGGCTCACCGAGCGGCTCACCGACCCCGAGCGGCTCGCCCGGCGGCTCGCCGAGCGCGAGTGCCTCGCCGGGCGCGAGCGGCTCGCCGGCCCAGGGCATCTGGCACCCGACCCCGGGCACCGCCTGGCAGTGGCAGTTGACCACACCAGTCGACCAGTCGGTGGACGTGCCGGTGTACGACATCGACGGCTTCGAGAACGACGCCTCGGTGGTCGCCGCCCTGCACGCCAAGGGCCGCAAGGTGATCTGCTACGTCAACGCGGGCGCCTGGGAGACCTTCCGACCCGACGCCGGTGCCTTCCCCAACGCGGTGCTCGGCTCCGGGGACGGCTGGAAGGGCGAGAAGTGGTTCGACGTCCGGCAGCTGGGCGTGCTGGAACCGCTGATCGCCAAGCGCTTCGACATGTGCAAGGAGAAGGGCTTCGACGCGGTGGAGCCCGACCTGCTGGACGCCTACCAGAACCACACCGGGTTCCCGATCACCGCCGACGACCAGCTGGCCTACAACAAGATGATCGCCCAGCTCGCGCACCAGCGCGGCCTCGGCGTGGCCCTGAAGAACGACGCGGACCAGGTGGCGCAGCTCGTCGACTACTTCGACTTCTCGGTCGACGAGCAGTGCGCCGAGTTCCAGGAGTGCGACGAACTGACGCCCTTCATCAAGCAGGGCAAGGCCGTGCTGCACGTCGAGTACAACGTGCCGAACGACCAGTACTGCGCGCAGTCCGCCCAGCTGGACCTCAGCTCGATGGAGAAGCACCTGAACCTGGACGCCTGGCGCGAGCCGTGCTGAGCACGGCCCGCCCGCCCGGCGGCTGCGCGCTGAGGTCCCGTTACTTGACGGCGAGCCAGACCACGCCGACGATCACCGCGATGGCGACGATCGCGGCCAGCGCGATCACGCCGGTGCGGCTGCTGCCGCCGCTGCTGCGGTGCACCGAGACGTTGGTCTGGGTGGCCTGGGCGGCCGGGGTCTCGACAAAGGCCCGGAACATCTGGGTGCTGCCGGCGGGGTCTTCATAGTTCTCAGCCATGGCATGGGACTCTAACCAATCCCGGACTCATCAGGACAGTCCGGCCCCTCTCCGGGGTGAGTGCCTGCGCCAAACCGACACAGAAGGGTCCCCACGATCACCGCCCGCCCCGGAACGGCCACCCGGCGACGCCGGTTGTTCAACCGTCGTACTCGCCGCCCTGGACACGTGGCCGCCGGGCACGGCGTGCAGCCGGCCACCGTGGCGCCGGCCTGAGTCCGTCGCACCCCGGATTGCTGTCCACAGGCTGTGGACAGCAACCCGAGGTGCCGGGCCCACCGGCTCGGTCCGTGGTCAGGGGCGGCCGAGCTGGGTGGGGTAGTAGCCCGCGCTGAGGGTGGCGATCCGCACGCTGCGGCCGGGGCGCGGGGCCTCGACGTAGCGGCTGTCGCCCAGGTAGATGGCCACGTGGTGGATGCCGGAGGCGCGGCCGCTGTCGGACCAGAAGATCAGGTCACCGCGGCGCAGCTGGTCCGCGGCGACCGGCGTGGTCGCCGCGTACTGGTCGTCGGCCACCCGGGGCAGCTCGATCCCGGCCCGGCGGTACGCCTGCTGCACCAGCCCCGAACAGTCGTAGCCGTCCGGCCCGTCGCCGCCCCAGAGGTAGGGCTTCCCGAGCTGCGCCAGGGCGTAGTCGACGGCCTGCTCGACCCCGGTGGCGGCGGGGCTCGCCTCGTCGCTGGTGGTGGCGGTGCCGCCGGTGTTGCCGAGGTAGACGTCGTAGTGGGTGGTGTAGCGCCACTCGCCGGCGGCGTTCCTGAACCAGTAGCGGGAACCGTCCCAGCCCTGGCGCATCCCGGAGCCGTCGTCCGCCGACTGGCCCGTGCGGCTCAGGTAGACGTCGTAGTGGGTGGTGTAGCGCCACTCGCCCGCCGCGTTCTTGAACCAGTAGCGAGAACCGTCCCAGCCCTGGCGCATCGCCGGGTCGTCATCCGTCGACTGGCCGGCCGCCGACTGGCCGGTCCGGCTCAGGTAGACGTCGTAGTGCGAGGTGTACCGCCACTCCCCCGCGGCGTTCTTGAACCAGTAGCGGGAGCCGTCCCAGCCCGGACGGGTGGGGGCGGAGTCGGCGGCAGCGGCGGGGCCGGCCCCTACGGTGAGGCCGAGGGTGCCCGCGCCGGCGAGCACGGTGGTGGCCAGGCAGGCGCCCCGCACGGTCAGGCCGAACCGCGGTATTCGCTCGCGGTCCACCCGGGCCGCGGCCGTCGCGGCCGCCCGGGCGGCGGCACAGGACGGGCAGCCGCACCGCGCGGGATCCGGCGGCTGCCCGATCCACTCCTCGAACCCGATCGCGCCGGGGCCGTTGGCTATCTTCATGCGCGGTTCCCTTCCCTCTTCCGGTTGGCCACCCGTGGCGGCTGCGCCTGGGGCGCGGCCGCCGGGCCCGGGACGGTGCCGGGCAGCCCGCTCGGCACACCGGCGGGCGCGACGAAGGCCACCAGCAACTGCTCCATCAGGGCGCTGCGGGCCGCCTCGTCGAGTTCGTGCGCGGTGGCACGCTCCAGGCGCCGCACCGCCAGCGCGGCCGCCTCCACCGCGTCGTCCACCAGCACCGTGCGCAGCCCGGCGTCCAGGTCCGCCAACCGGCGGCGGCGCATCGACTCGGCCACCTCCGGCGCGTACTCCAGCGCCACCGGCTGCACCGAGTACACCTCCAGCCCGGCCGGGGCCACCTCGGCCACCAGGGCGCGGGTCAGCTCGTCGGCGAACCACTGCCCGTCGCGCAGCGCCGGGCCGGGCGCCGCGTTGCTGTCACAGGGCAGGGTGCTGGCGGTGCGGGTCAGCACGGCGTGGATCTGCTCGCGCAGGTAGTCCTCGTGGTCGCCGACCGCGAAGACCGCGCGGGCGGTGTCCTTGATCCGCCAGACCACCAGCAGCCGCACGACGATCGGCGTACCGGTCCGGTCCGTCACCCGCACCGGCTCGCTGCGCCAGTGCCGGAGCCGGACGTCGACCCGGTGCCTGCGGGCCAACGGGCTGACCCAGACCAGCCCCGTCCGGCGCACCGTCCCGCGGTACCGGCCCCAGCGGCTCAGCACCCTGGTCTCGCCGCCCGCGTTGGCCAGCAGGCCCACCAGCACCACCAGGCAGACCAGCGCACCCACGACGGCGCCGGCCAGCGCCCACCCCGTCACCACCGGCCCGCCCGCCGCCCGGGCCGCCGGGCCACGCAGGTCGGGCAGCGGCTCGGCGAACCGGGGCAGCAGCCCGACCCGCCCCAGCACCAGCGCCACCGAGCCCGCGGCGAGCAGCAGCGCGGCCACCGCCAGCCACCCCGGCAGGGCCAGCGCCGCGCGCTCGCGCAACCGGGGATCCACCTTCGGCGGGCGCCGGGCAGCGGCCTCGGCCCGGGTGTCCACAAGCTGTGGACGGGGCGCGGGGAGCGCCTCGACGACGGGGATGGGGCTGGTGGCGACGGGGTCGGGGGCGGACGTCGGGGCGGGGGCAGGCGTCGGGGCGGGGGCGGGCTCGAGGGGGGCCGGTTGGGCGCTGGCGGGCCGCAGGCCGGTGGGCCGCTTGGGCAGCGGGGTCGCCCCGGCGAGGGTGACGCGGGACAGGTCGCGGGGGACGTCCATCAGGGGATCCTCGGGGTCGATGTCTTACACATGGTCAGATTAAGTACATAACTCTTCATATGCGACATTTGGTGGACGGTCGGTCGGCGTGGCGCCACTTCAGCTGACCGGACCTCAGCGCCGCCGACTGCCCGGGCCACTGGCGAGGATCCGCCGGAGGATCAAGGTCAGCCCCGCGAGGATCAGCAGCGCCCCGCAGCTCACCACCCGCCAGCCCTCCAGCTCCGCCACGGCCCGCGCCTGTGCCTGGGTCGCGCCGGGGGGTGGCGGCGGCGCGAGCTCGAACGCCTGGTCGAGCGAAACGGCGGGCGGCAGGGTGGGAGCGGGGGTGGGTGCAGGTGTAGGGGTGGGGGACGCCGGGGCTGGGGAGGTCGGGGCAGGTGCGGGGCCGGCCGCGTTCGTTGCGGTCGGGCTCGCGGCGCTGGGGGTCGCGCTCCGGCTCGGGGTCGCGCCGGCCGTGGGGCCGGGGGCAGGGACCGGGATCGGCACGAGAACCGTGCCGGGGCTGGGACTGGAGCTGGGACTCGGACTCGGGCTGGGACTGGGGCTCGGACTCGGGCTGGAGCCGGCACTGGCACTCGCACTGACACTGGCACTGGCACTGGCACTGGCACTGGCACTGGCCTGCGGGCTCGTACTCGCACCAGGACTCAGACTGGCGCTCGCACTCGTACTGACCCCGGGACTCACCCCCGCACTCGCGCTCGCACTCACGCTCGGCGTCGCCAGCACCACCCGCACCCGGACCGGGTCGCCCGTGGTCGCGTTGCCCGCGCGGTCGGTGGCCGTCGGAGTGAGCAGCTGCTCCCCGACCGCCAGGTCCCGCATGGCGTTGCAGGTCCAGCTGCCGTCGACCGCGGTGACCGCCGAGCAGAGCGCACCGCCGCCGCCCGCCACCACGGTCACGGTGCTGGCCGGCTCGCCGGTGCCGGCGAGCCGGGGGCGGAGCTGGTGCAGTTCCTCGCCGGGGCCGGGCACGGTGATCACCGGCTTGGCCGGGGGCACGGTGTCCACCACCAGCGTGGTGGGGTGCCCGACGGCACGGTTGCCGGCCTCGTCGGTGGCGGTGGCGGTGAGGACATGGGGGCCTTCGGCCAGTTGCTCGACCGGCAGGCAGGACCAGGTCCGACGGTCCGTCACCTCGGTGCGGCAGAGTTCGCTGCCGTCCCCGTCGGTCACCACCACGGTGCTGCCCGGCCCGCCGGTGCCGGTGAGCAGCAGGCCCGGGTCGTTGGTGAACTCGGGCAGGGTGAACGTCGGCACCGCGGGCGGGGTGGTGTTGACGGTGATCCGGACCGGGTCGCCGGCGAGCGGCACGCCGCCGCTGGTGGTCTCGACCGGCTGGACGGTGTGCGCGCCCTGGGCGAGCGCGTCGGTCGGGCGGCAGTTCCAGTTCCCGTCGCCGTCCACCACCGCCCGGCAGAGCGTCGCGCCGCCCTCCTGCACGGTCACGGTCGCCCCGGGCACCCCGGCGTCACCGCTGAACTGCGGCCGCAGGTCGGCGACCTCGGTGCCCGGCACCGGGTTGGTGAGTTCCGGCTTGGCCGCGCCGACGCCCAGCCGGATCGCCTGGTCCTCGACCTCGCCGGCGTCCGCGTAGCCGTCGGGGGAGACCACCTGGGCCGGGTCGCGGGCGATCCGCAGCCGGGCCCAGGTGTCCCCGGCGGAGACGCCGGGCGGCACGATCCACTCCAGGGTGGCGCTGGTCGCCCCGGGCGGGACGTCGGCCTGGGCGCGTTCGGCGGCGTCGAACCGGCCGTCGCGGTCGAAGTCGATCCAGCCGGCCAGGGTCGCGCCGGTCGGGCCGGGGCTGACCGGCACCGTGACGTCGTAGTAGTTCCCGATCGAGGCGGCCGTGGGGAAGCTGACCGCCGGGTCGTTGGCGACGTGCTCGACCCGCCCGGGCTGGAGCTCGGGCGGCGCCGGCTGCGGCCCGGTGCCGCCGCGGTGGCTGAGGCCCGTGGTCGGCACCGATCCGAGCGCGTCGCTGCCGAGGAAGAGGTCGGAGATCACGTGGGAGGCGTTGCCGTAGCCGACCGGTGCGCTGCCCAGCGTCTCGTCCAGGGTGACGGTGAAGGCCTGGGTCAGGTCCGGCGGCGCGGTACTGCTGCCGTGGGCGGCGGTGTCGCGGCGTTCGACGCGGAAGGTCGCGGTGTCGAAGGTGCCGTCGAGTTCCAGGCTGCCGGCCGGGTCCAGGCTCGCGTCGCCGCTGCCGTCCTGACTGCCGGGGGCCAGGCTGCCGTCGGCCGTGGTCCAGCCCTGCCACGGGGAGCGGGAGGTGAGCGCGGGGCCGCCGGGGCTGCCGCCGATGACGCTCAGCCGCAGGGCCGAGCTGGTCCGGCCGCCGGGGCCGTCCGCCGCGCCGGCCAGGCCGCTCAGGTGCAGCCGGGGGTTGCGCACCGGTCGGGAGAAGCTGAGTTGCAGGGTGCCCAGGGTGCGCCAGCTGCCGTCGGACTGCGGGCGGTCCTCGGCGAGCCGCAGGGTCTCGGCGGGCGCGCCGGGGCGGATCCCGTCCACGTACTGCGCTCCGCCGTCGGGCAGCGCGCCCGGGGCGGCCTGGACGGTGACCCCGGGGACGGCGGCGAAGTCGAGGTCGACGGCCAGCCCGGAGCGCAGCACCGCGCGCTGGTCGGCCGTCCACGAGTCCGGCGACTGCTCGGCCGACGAGACGGCGGGCAGCCAGCCGACCGCGAGCCCGGTGGCGAGTACCACCGCCACCACGGCCGTCCGAAGGGTCCCGGCGCCGCCCCTGCGGCTGCGGCGTGGCGATCTCGCGGGCATGAGATCCTCCTGTGCACACGATGTGACAAGAAGAAATCACGATCTAACTGTCGGTCAGCGGACGAACCTCGAGGCACGCCGGGAGAACCACCCGGACGGGTGCGGAGTGACGGGCATCACATCGGCTTCACGGTCGACGGTCGCCGGGCGATCGACCCCGGAAACGCCGAAGGGCCCCTCGATGAGGGGCCCTTCGACAGGTGGTGCGCTCAGCAGGATTCGAACCTGCAACCTCTTGATCCGTAGTCAAGTGCTCTATCCGTTGAGCTATGAGCGCTCGCCCCGGCGACTTGGCCTCCGGGGCGGTGCGGGAACAACATTACATGACCGTCGACCTGGGGTGAAATCGATAAGTTCGGGCGGGTCAGACCACCCGCAGGGGGCGGGGCCGGGTCGCTGGACCGGATCCCCGGGCGGGATCCCCACGGCCGGCTCCCACGAGTCGGATCCGCACAACCGACTCCCACGAGGCGGACCCCCACGGCCGGCTCCCCAGCCGGCGACCCCGTCCTACTCCGGAGACGGCGAGAGCCCCGCCGACCGAAGTCGACGGGGCTCTCGTCTGGCGGAGGCTGAGGGATTTGAACCCTCGATCAGGAATAACCCCGAAACCGCATTAGCAGTGCGGCGCCATAGACCGGACTAGGCGAAGCCTCCATCCACCCGGGCCGCCACCGTCTCCGGTTGCGAACCGCGTGCATGCGATGATGCCACAGCTCGGGGCTCCGGCACCAACCGCTGGTTACGTTACTAGGCGGGTCGTCCTCTCGGCAAAAACAATGGGATACTCCAACCCCCGGAGACAGCCCGGTCCGCGAGCGCGAACCGCAAGTCGTAAGTCGTGAGGAGACCTGTCGACGTGAGCAGCAGGCCGATCCGAGGCGCTGCTCGCCTCGCCGCGATACTCGACGCCCTCCCCGACGCGCTGCTGCTGGTCAACAGCAACGGCACCGTGGTGGATGCCAACCAGGCCGCCGTGCTCAGCATGCAGACCCCCGGCACCTCCCTGGTCGGCCGAGGCGTCCTCGATCTGCTCCCCGACTTCGACCCGAGCCGGATCCCCGGTTCGATGCGGCCCGCCCCCAAGGACCCCCAGGAAGCGGCCGAGCCGGTCCGGATGACCGCCCGGCGCACCGACGGCAGCACCTTCCCGGTCGAGGTCTCCGGCAACGACTTCGCCGACGACGGCGGCAGCGAGGGCCGCGGCTACGCGCTCTCCCCCCTGGTCCCCTACGACCCGTACCGGGACGGCGGCCGCGCCTCCAACCCCAACGACCTGCTGCTCCTCCTGGTCCGCGACCTGACCAGCAAGCTGGGCGTCGAGGCGGAACTGCGCCGCCAGCACAAGCAGACCGAGATGATCCTGCGGGCCGCGGCCGAGGGCGTGCTCGGGGTGGACCTGGAAGGCCGGGTGGTCCTGGTCAACCCGGCCGCCGCGCACATCCTGGACTTCCGGGCCAGCGAGCTGGGCGGCCGCGAGCTGCACCCGCTGGTCCAGCACTCCCGGGCCGACGGCACCCCGCTGGCCGCCGAGGAGTCGGCGCTGCTCGACACCCTCGCCTCCGGCCGCAAGCACCGGGTGCGCGGCGCCACGCTCTGGCGCAAGGACGGCCGCCCGGTCACCGTCGACCTGACCACCGCCCCGGTGCGGGACGGCGAGCAGCTGGTCGGCGCGGTGATGACCTTCACCGACCGGACCCGCGAGCTGGCCCTGACCGCCCGGGCCGAGCATCTGACCGCCGTGCTGGAGACCGAGGTCAGCGGCGCCCTGGAGGCGCTGCGACAGCGGATCGACACCCTGGTCGGCGACCCGGCCAGCCAGCTGTGGCCGGAGGCCAACTGGACGCTGCGGGCGCTCGCCGACGACTGCCGGCGGTTCGGCATGCTGATCGACGGGGTGCTGGCGCACCAGCGCTACGAACGCGAGGGCGGCGCCGAGGGCCGGGACGGCGGTGAGGGCGACGGCGAGGACGCGCTGAACCGCGCGGAGACCTCGCTGGACAAGCTGGTCGCCCGCGCCGTGGAGCTGTCCGGTCAGCTGGTCGGCCCGGGCCGGCTGCGCTTCTCGGTGCACGCGGCCCCGGTCGAGGTGACCGTCGACCACGAGCGGCTCGCCCAGGCGCTGGCCCACCTGGTCGCCGACGTGACCGGCGGCGAGCTGAACGGCCCGCTCGGCAGCGAGCAGCCGATGGTGGTGCTGGCGGCGGCGCAGCGCGGCGAGGTGGCCCGGATCGAGGTCCGCGGCCCCGGCCGGGGCGGCAGCCGGGTGCACCTGCCGATCGCCCGCGGTCTGGTCGAACGGCACGGCGGGGTGCTGCAGCCGCACGAGCTGCCGGGCCACGCGGGCACCACCTATGTGGTGGAACTGCCGATCGACCCGGCGGCGGCCCGCGCCGCCGCGGCGCGCGAGGCCGCCAACGGCGGCCGTCAGGTGCCGCGGGAGACCGACACCGCCGTCCTGCCCGACCTGCCGGGCCTGGCCGAGGAGCTGGTCCGGGCGGCCGCTGCCGAGGCCCGGGCGGCGGAGCCCACCGGGCCGACCGGACCGCAGGACGAGGCCACACCGCCGGCCGAGCAGCCGCGCTCCGGCCGGGGCCGGAACGCCGAAGCGCAGCCGGCGGGCGTCGAGCGCGGCCCGCTGGCGCTGGGTCCGGCCACGGGCG